>JAODBN010000381.1 GCA_025463965.1 Acidimicrobiaceae bacterium | reverse complement strand
GCTTCCCGAAGACCTCGACCTGATCGGCGCGCTGGCCAAGCACTTCGAGATCACCGACGCTCCGTCAGCGCCCGACGAGGTCCGACGGGCTCTGACGAGTGCGGGTGGCCTCGGTCTTCTGACCGCGGGCGGCAACTACCTGCTCGTGCCGCGTCCCGAGCTGATCGCGGAAGCCGAGGCAGACCTCGACTCGAGTCGCCTCGACGTCGCGCTCTCGGGACTGCCCGCGCACGAGGTCGTCTACCAGCACGGCGTCCGCAACGCCGCCGCGGCGCTCGCCGAGGGGCGAGCCCAGGCCGCGTTCCTCCTGCGGCCGGCGAAGGTCGCCCAGATCGCCGAGACGGCGCACTCGGGCCGGCGGATGCCGCCGAAGACCACCTTCTTCCACCCAAAGCCCCGTACGGGCTTCGTCTTCCGCTCCGTGGAGGGCTGAGAGCCAAGCGCTCCACGCGCTTTGGTGGCCAAGTCCTCGCCGTTGGGGTGCGGTGCAGCTACTCCTAGGAGATGCCCGTCAGCACAGTGGAGTCGCTGCCTTCGTCGCCGCGAGCAACGTGCTCAGCGTGTCGGTAATGCGCTCGAGGGCCGTCACGTCGGCGACGAGGCCGTCGGCGCCGATCATGGAGGCGGTCACCGGAACTTCGACGCAGGCTGACTCGACGATGGTGGCACTGGCGTAGCCGAGCACCTTGCGCAGCGAGTCGTGGGCATTGATCGCTCCCCGAGGTGACGCGTTGATCCACGCCACTGGCTTCTCAGCGATGGATCCGCGGTGATCGTCTCCGATCAACCAGTCCAAGAGATTTTTGAGCGAGCCGGGCATCGCCCCCGCATACTCGGGAATCGAGAAAACGAGTGCGTCAGCCGCGTCAACCAAAGCTCGCAGGTCGGCCACCGCCGGGGGCAGAGGTTCGGCGTCGTCGTCGGGGTTGAAGTGCGGAAGACCATCCAGGCCCTCGTAGAGGGCTGCGTCGACGCCTTCAGGGGCGCTGGCCTGCGCGGTGCGAAGCACGGCGGTGTTCGTTGAGCTGGTTCGAAGGCTCCCCGAGATCAGAAGCATCCTGCAGCTGGTCACCACGGCCTTTTCAACCGCCGTCACTCCCAGAACCTTCCTGCAGCGGCGTCCCGCCGACCGATCCCCCCGGCCCGAGGTCTCGCGAGCAAGCCACGGGGCGTGGGAGCTGCCCCGGCCGAGCGGGGCGTCGATCCTCGCGAGCCGCGGTCTTCCAGGCGCCCGGCTGCTCTCGCGCGCTGCGGGCCGGCCACGCGATGTTCCAGACCCACAACCCCGCCCGCGGGCAACCGGACCGCTACAGGCTCAGCTGGCCGGGCTCTGTTCGCTCCGAGTGCCTTTCGGGCTCAGCTCTCTGGCTCGACTTCCCAGGTCGTCCCCGAGCGCAGCAGGGCGGCCAGATCTCCGGTGCCCTTTCGCGAGCGCACCTCGTCGAGCTGGCGAGCGACGAGCGAGCCGTAGTCGGGGCGCTCGACTGCCCGGAAGACCCCCATCGGGGTCGGCTCGGTCGGGCTGGACGAAAGCCGAGACAGGAGGAAGGCGAGTCCCGGGTCATCGCGTGACTCGTCGTGGACGAGGATGGCGTCCTCGCCGACCTGAGAGACGAGTGCGACCTTCAGGGTCCCGTCGCGCTCGAGCACCACGCCGCGCTCGCCCTCGGCCCCGAAGCGGATCGGCTCGCCGTGCACGAGCGGGATGATCATCTCGGAGCGGTGGTCGCGCCCGGTGACGGCATCGAAGGCGCCGTCGTTGAAGACGTTGCAGTTCTGGAGGATCTCCACGAACGCCGCGCCCTGGTGATCGTGCGCCCGACGCAGCGTCTCCATCATGTGCTTTCGATCCATGTCGTGGGTCCGCGCGACGAAGGTGGCCTCGGCGCCGAGCGCCACTGAAAGCGGGTTGAAGGGGCGATCCAGCGAGCCGAACGGGGTCGACTTGGTGACCTTGCCGGTCTCGGAGGTGGGCGAGAACTGACCCTTGGTGAGCCCGTAGATCTGGTTGTTGAACATCAAGATCGTCAGGTTCACGTTCCGGCGCAGCGCGTGGATGAGGTGGTTGCCGCCGATCGACAGCGAGTCGCCGTCGCCCGAGACCACCCACACGTCGAGCTCGGGGCGGCTGACCGCGAGGCCCGTCGCGATCGCCGGGGCACGTCCGTGGATGGAGTGCATCCCGTAGGTGCTCATGTAGTACGGAAAACGGGCGGCACAGCCGATGCCCGAGACGAAGACGGTGTTCTCGCGCCGCACCCCGAGCTCGGGCAAGAGCAGCTGGACCGCAGAGAGGATCGAATAGTCCCCGCATCCCGGGCACCACCGGACCTCCTGGTCGCTGGCCCAGTCCCTTCGGGTCGTCGGGGGCGCGCTCGACAGCGGCACCGCCACCTCGGTCATGAGATCTCCTCGTTCTCTTCGCCCGTGGCGCTCACCCCGAGCAGGTCCAACACCGCCTGCTCGATCTCCACCACCTTGAACGGCGTTCCCTGCACCTTGGTGAGGCTCTTCGCGTCGACCAAGAACTCGGCCCGCACGAGGCGCGACAGCTGGCCGAGGTTGGTCTCGGGCACGAGCACCTTGGGATAGCGCGCCAGCACCGAGCCGAGGTCAGAGGGGAACGGGTTCAGGTGCATGAGGTGCGCCTGGGCGACCGAGAGGCCGCGCGCCCGGATGCGCCGGACCGCCGCCAGGATTGCTCCGTAGGTCGATCCCCACCCGAGCACGAGCACCTCGGCACCATCGGGGTCGTCCAGCTCGACGGGAGGAAGGCTCTGCGCGATGCCTGCGATCTTGGCCGCCCGCAGACGGACCATCTTCTCGTGGTTGATCGGGTCGTAGGAGACGTTGCCGTCGCCGTCGGCCTTTTCGAGACCGCCGACGCGGTGCTCGAGACCCGGCGTGCCCGGGATCGCCCACGGCCGAGCCAGCGTGTCGGGGTCGCGCAGGTACGGCCAGAAGCTCGCTTCCCCGTCCTCTCCGACGTGGTTGGGCTCGCTGGCAAACGCCGGGTCGATCATCGGCAGGTCGTCGATCTCGGGGAGCCGCCAGGGCTCCGAGCCGTTGGCGAGGTAGCCGTCGGTGAGCAGGATGACCGGGGTCCGGTAGGTGACGGCCAGGCGGACGGCCTCGAGGGCCGCCTCGAAGCAGTGCGAGGGGGTCTTGGCGGCCACGATCGGCAGCGGGGCCTCGCCGTGACGCCCGTACATCGCCTGGAGCAGGTCTGCCTGCTCGGTCTTGGTCGGCAGGCCGGTCGAGGGACCCCCGCGCTGGACGTCGACCACGAGCAGCGGAAGCTCGAGGGAGATCGCCAGCCCGATGGTCTCGGACTTGAGGTCGACGCCGGGGCCGCTCGTCGTGGTCACGCCGAGCGCGCCGCCGAACGCGGCCCCGAGGGCCGCTCCGACGCCCGCGATCTCGTCCTCTGCCTGGAAGGTGCGCACGCCGAAGTGCTTGTGCTTGGCGAGCTCGTGCAGCAAGTCCGAGGCGGGCGTGATCGGGTAGGAGCCGAGGAACAGCGGCAGGCCCGAGCGCACCGAGGAGGCGACGAGGCCCCAGGCAAGGGCGGTGTTGCCCGTCACGTTCGTGTAGGTGCCCGGCTCAAGGGTCGAGGGCGGGACCTCGTAGGACGACTCGAAGACCTCTGCGGTCTCCCCGAAGTTCCACCCGGCCCGGAAGGCCAAGGTGTTGGCCTCGACAACGGTCGGACGGTGCCCGTACCGCTCGGCGATCCAGGCCAGGGTGGGCTCAGTCGGGCGCCCAAACAGCCAGGAGATCAGCCCCAGGGCGAAGAAGTTCTTACTCCGCTCGGCTTCGCGTGGCTTGGCCCC
>JAODBN010000433.1 GCA_025463965.1 Acidimicrobiaceae bacterium | reverse complement strand
ACTAACTCTCACCATAACTCGACATGAGTGACAAAATTCTTAGACCTGATGGACTAACGCAGGAAACTGTATTAGAAGATCGCGTCCAGGCGTTAGCTATTGCTATTCCTGCTGCTGGTTCTATGCCTACACAAATGGTACAGAATCTTGTCAGTATGGATAGAGTTGATAATATGCTGATCCGCATAGCGCAGGGTCCATACGTAGCACAGAATATGCGACTACTCGTAAAGGACTATCTGAAGATACCAGATTGGGAACGCATGTTAGTCCTTGAAACAGATATGATATTGCCGAAGGATGCATTGATCCGTCACGCCCTACATACTGATGCTGTAGTAGGGTCGTTGTACTTTCAGCATAGTCCGCCGTATTGGGCTAATGCAATGGTGAGGCATCCCACTAAGGATAATCAGTGGGCGCATATCAGTCCAGTAGGAGTAGTAGAAATGCTCAAAACACCTGGACTATGGGAGTGTGATATCGTTGGACTCGGAGCTACTAGTATCCGTAGGGATGTCTTTGAAAACTGGCCCGAGGATCTACCCTATTTTCGTACAGATTATGTGCATTCTGACTATGCCGAAGATGACTTTAGTTTGGGTGAGGTCAGTCATGATGTTTGGTTCTGCCAACGAGTACGTGAACAAGGATATAAGATTTACTGTGACACAACCATTCAGTGCCAGCATCTCACAATGGGACGGACTGAAGCATCGCATCACTTACTCTACAATAAGGAACATATAGATAATGAGCGTAACGCAGGAATTGCCAGTGGAAAGGTCAAGGTCATCGCCCTCCCCAATGGTGCCAAGAAATATGTTCATGCCTAGTGATGATCTCATTCGTCATTACGCGCGTATATTTGCAGCAGAAATGTGGCGAGTGATGGCAGAGAATGGGCGGCATATACATGCATTCATCGAGCCGGGGACAGGTGCAGAACATCACACTAGCTACGAACTGACAGATGACGATAAATAATATTGCACTTATTGTTACTGCCTTAGCAGCTATTGCCTCAGCATATTTTGCCTATCGTGCTGTAAAACGTGTAGAAACTGTGCATGTACTTATCAATTCACGGATGACTGAGCTACTTGATGTATCTAAGGAACTAGCTAAAGCGCAAGGTGTTGTACTAGGTCGGGCTGAAGGTATATCACAAACCCTCAGCAAGATGAATGGTGAGCCAGTATAATACTGGTATGTCTAGACGATATAAAGAACAGATAAGTGAAGGTATATCACGCCTGCATATGCAACCACTACCTGATCCGGTACTAGGTAATGTAGATAGACCGCTAAGAAATGCAGGTATACATACAATGGTAACATATGAGGAACGAGAAGCAATACGATATATAGCTGGATATGAGGGTATAACTACATCTGTATGGATACGTAATATACTAATACAAGCACTATATAGTAGTGAGAAATATCAACAGATTCTAAGGGAACGGTAATATATGTCTAGTATACTAACACTAGTAGGTACATTGGTAGCGGGCGTTATCCTCATTGCTATCGGTGCAGCCGATCTATTCACAGCCGAACGACTAACGCTAGCTGGGGATCTAGGCTTTGTCATTGCTGGTGCTGGTGCGCTGGGAGTTCACGTCCAGGCCACGAAAGCCTAGCCAGTATCTTTACAAGAATTTACTTGCAATCGTCGCCCCGTATGTGAGACAATGCCTGTAACGGACCCGCTAGGGTCCGGCCACTACAGGAGGCCAGTGATGGCAGACACAATCGAGAGGCCCGCGACGGTCGGAGCCTTCACAATCGTCACCGGGGATCGACGCGCTCGTCGCGAATCGCATCCCCAACTCACCCTGACGGTCCAGGGTACCGGATCAACGTCCGCAAGGCTCTCACAGGCTGCGCTTGCGCTGCTCTGGGAAACCTACGGGGCGAACCCAAAGGTGCTCATCGGAGCAGCCAATGGTCAGGTTGCTGTCCTCGTTCACAAGGATGGTAACAAGCTCGCGGATAGCGGATCACTGTCCGGCCCGGATGTGTTCGCAGCTATGGGCAAGCCTGCGGATGCTGGTGTATATGTCATGCCTCTCGTGGGCGAGAAGTCCATTCGCGGACTGGTGGGGCATGTCACGAACGCAAAGCGTAAGGACATTCGCATTCGGCCCGAGAAGCCTGCGCCCACCGTCGCAGAGTAAGGCTCTCATCATTGGAGCCGCTAGCATTGCGCTAGCGGCTCTTTTGCGTTTACTTCGCTTTACTTGCGCGTTCAATCTTGTGACGTGACTTCCGGCGTGAGGTGTGCGACGATCTCGGTAGCGGATCAGACAATCCGCAAACGGAGGACTAGGCCATGTTTCGTGACTTCTGGGAGGCAACTTCTGCCGCTATGGTGGACGACTGGGAAGCTAATCAAGAGCTTCGCTTTCTCGTTGGTACGGTAACAGGTGTCAGCTACACGCTTGACACAGAGCGGATCCAGGGTGAGACGCGGGGCGATCTGTTGCGGCTCCTCGTCGCTCATGAGCGCATCGACGCTAAGACCTCAGATGCTGACTACTGTGACAATCGGCCCGAGAGCCTGTACCACGTAGAGGCCGGGATCGCGCTCGCGGCAATGGTAGCACGCTGATGGCTTACGTAGTTCCAGACTTCACAAGTAAAGCAGCCATGAAACGTGCTGTTACCGCTGGTGACGTAGTGACTGTGTACTCTCCGGGACCGTTCGGATGCGTGACTGATGGTGTCGAGTTCATCGAAGGACCGCACTACCCCAAGCCGCACACTTGGTACGCAAAGGTGCAGGTTTCCGATGGTTGCGTCGTCAAGGTGCTGGCATGACTGAATCTGTACGGTGCGGATGGGTTCCACTCGGGCAGACGATGGAGCAGCGTTGCGTCAAGACCGCGACGACAATCCGTCAAGATGACCTCGTCTATTTCTTCTGTGAGGATCACGCGGCAGAGTTCGACGCTATCATCGCGGCAGAGCAGCAGGGACAGACAAAGCGGGAGGCTTGGCTATGATCGGGCGACGCGAGTTCCGCATCGTCGCAACCTGTATTCGTGTAGAGCGCGACACCATGACGGAGCCGCTAAACGCTGATGCCGCGAACGTCATCCTTGACAGTCTGACTATCAGTCTAGGCCGCCAGTTTCGTGCGTTGAATCCTCGCTTTGACTGGGAACGGTTCAAGGAAACGGCTGGGTATGGGGAACGGGGCGCGTGAGCCCCTTCCTTTACCCGTATGTTACAGGTTTGTTACAAGTACGTTGCATGGG
>JAODBN010000347.1 GCA_025463965.1 Acidimicrobiaceae bacterium | reverse complement strand
AGCTCTCCTCGGCGACCCGCTCGACAAAGGCCTCGCCCCCCACGGCGGGCGGCTGGAGCACGAGCACGCCGTGATCCGCCTGGGCGAGACCGAGCAACGACCTGGCGGGCGCCTGCCAGCCGATCTCATCGACGGCTTCCTTCAGCACCTCCCGAAGGTCGCCCGGCTCGCCGCGGCCTCCGTCGATCCCGGCATGGGCGTCGAGCACGACCACGGTGACCGGTAAGTCGCGGGCGAGCAGGCTCTGGTCGACGATCTGGCGCGCCGCGGTCTCACGGAGCTCGCCGGAGGGCGAGAAGAGGTGCGCGACCGTGTGACTGACGAGGCGTTGGGTGAGCTGATCGTCGTAGAGCAGCAGACCGAAGTGCTCCGCGGCTTTGGCAACGTCATCGAGGTGGTCGCCACTCACCGTGTCGGCACTGTCGATGAGCCAGAGATAGCCGAGCAGTTGATCGCGACAGCGGGCGGGCGCGCAGACTCGGGGAAGGATGCCGAGCTCCTCGTGTGCGGGGATCCTCACGGGCTCAGTCGCCTGCTCGATCCCGAACCCTCGGAACCACGCCACGATCTCCGGCCTCGTCGCTCGATTCAAGATGGAGTCGCGGCGGACGGCATCAATCGGCTCGGCCTGGGAGGAGTGGACGATTGTCCGGTGCTCGCGGTCTTCAAGGACCATCGACGATCCGAGCTGGTGGGCGAGGTGGTCGATGAGCAGCTGCAGCTCTGTGGGCACCGGAGGTCCTTGCTCGTCGCTCTGGTCGGTTAGACGATTGCCAAGAGCAATCGCCCTTGTCTTGGATAGGTGTCGATGGAGCGATGCTACCGAGCGTTGTTAGCGTGCGGAAATGCCCGGCAACCTCCCCGGCAATCTCCCCGGCAATCTCCCCGGCAATCTCACGGCGCCTGCGCAGCCGCTCTGGCCGGTCGTCTCCCGCGATGGCGCACTCGCCGGGTTCGTGCGCAGTCGCACACGACGGGTCGACCCGACCTCCGCCGACGTAGCTGAGGGAATCTTCGTCGGGCGGCCCGGAGGGGCGATCAACCGGGTCCCGGGGCCGCCGCCGAGCGCCGCCCCCGTGCTCGTCGACGGTGGCCGCCTGATCGTCGCGCACGACGACGATGCCACGACGAGGATCAGCGTCGTCGACATTGCTCCCGACGGCACGCCCGGCGCGGCATCGCTTCTCGCCGAGCTGGCCGGATCGGCCCAGCAGCTCGTGTGGGACGGAGCGCTCGAACGCGTCGTGGTCTTGGTCGCCGATCCCCACGCCGAGACGGCTGCGTTGGCGTCGGGACGTCGGCACGACCGGTCGCCGGACAACTACGGGCTCGGGGTCGACCTCGCTGTTTCCGCCGGCCAACACCTCGTGGCCATCTCGCTCTCCTCGGGCGAGATCGCGCCGGTCAGCCCGAGCGGGCTGTGCGTCTGGGAGGTCGCCGTCGGCCGGAACTCCTCGTTGTGGTGCGTGTGCTCGACGAGCGCGGGCGAGGACGCTTGGTACCACGCCGTTGTGGCAGAGATCGACGCCGACGGCACCGAGGTGCACGTCCGCTACGAACCGACCTGGCAGGTCAGCGGGATCACCGTCGACCGCTCGAACGGCGATGTTGCCTTCGCCGAGGGATGGGCGTCAGACCGGGGGCTCGTCGCCGGGGCGATCGTCGTGCTTCGAGGCAACGGGAGGAGCCAGCTTCGGATCGACGATCTCGAGGTCGACGTCACGTGGCTCGACTTTGACGGGCGCGGTCGCCTCTTCTTTGCCGGCTGGCAGGACCTCGGCTGTGGCTGGGGCTATGTGGTTCCGGGCGGAGACCGTGCCACTCGCCACGAGCGGGCGTCGCTCATGGGCTCGCCCTGGCATCCGGCGCTCGCCATCTCCGACGACGGCCTCGCGATCGCCTGCCGTTCGGACGAGATGACTCCGACCGAGGTGGTCCTGTTCGAGCTCGATCGGCCGGCGACGAGATGGTCGCCGACCGAGGTCGATTTCGTCCCTGAGATCTCGGTCACCGAGGGTCGCTGGACGAGCCCCGACGGCACCGATGTGCACGGGATCCTTCTGCGACCGCCCATAGCATCCACTCGACCCGACGATCTGCGATCGCTCGTGCTGTACGTGCACGGAGGCCCGACGATCGCGTGGCACCACGCTTACGACGTCGGGCACGTCCACGTCCTGTTGTCCGCAGGTCACCCGGTGTTGCTAGCGAACCCACGTGGGAGCGCCGGCAGGGGCCAGGCGTTCGCCCGGGCGAACCTCGGCGACCCCGGAGGAGCTGAGCTCGATGACGTGCTCAGCGGCGCGGCGTGGGCCCGCGCCGAGGGGCTCATAGCGCCCGGGGCCACGGCGATCATGGGATCAAGCTACGGCGGCTATCTCTCCGCCCTTGCGGCCGTGACACGTCCGGAGATCGCGGCTGCGGTGGTGGGCGCCGGGATGTCTGACCTGATGAGCTGTCGAAACACCTGCAACAACCCGACCTTCTACGACGTCTTGCTGCGCGGCCCGTCACACGACCCGGAGGCACAGCGCCTGTGCCGGGAACGCTCCGCGGCCTACCTCGCCCGAGCGGGCGCGGCTCCTGTGCTCCTGCTGCATGGATCCGAGGACCGGTGCGTGCCAGTCGGCCAGGCCTACGAGCTCTACGGTGCCCTCCGGGCGGCCGGGGCCGACGTCGCCATCACCGTCTACGAAGGCGAAGGCCACCAGATACTCGAGCCGCGCCACCTCGAGGACTACTGGGACCGCGTGCTCGACCACCTCTCGGTTGCCCGTCCGGATTAGCGAGATCACGAGTCTCGCTCCGACCAGCTTCGGCGCAGTCCTGTCCGTGCTGTCGAAAGGCGAAGACCATGGCCGCGGTCGAGCGATCGGCGTTCGCTCCATCTCACAGGCAACGCCCGCAGGCGACGGCCTTTGGTATCACCCGCCTTGCGTGCCCTGCACGCCGTCCTCCAAGGCGGACCGTGCCTGGGAGAAGCTCCGTGCCACGTCACCGAGGCGCACGGGAGTGGCCACCGGGCGGGAATGCAGATCTCCCACACTCGGGAGCGGCGCTCCTGTGCGAGCGGCGAGGGCGAGCTGCAGCGGAGGACCGCAGGTCCGTCCCTGGCAGTAGCCCATCCCGCATCGAGTGAGGCCCCGCACCTCCCACGTCGTCGCCGCTCCGGCGGTGATGGCGCGCTGGACAGTTCCCCAGGTCACGTCCTCACATCGACAGAGGATCGTGTCCTCGCTGGGCCAACTCGTCCAGCCAGGTCGCAAGGGGTAGAGCCGATCCATAAGCCGGGCGAACGACAAGGAGCGAGCAAGCCTCCTCTGCACCTTGTGCTCCGCGGCGGACGGGCTCGCCTCGCCAGCGTGCCCGAGGTAGGTTGCGGCGGCACTCCCGGCGAGGTGACCCTCGAGCTCGGCGACCTGCGCCCCGCCGATCCCGGTCAGCTCCCCGGCCACGAACACACCCGACAGCGAGGCCGCCATGGTCCGGTCGTGGGTCGGCGAGACGGTGGGCCGGGCGGCGTTCGCCACCTCCGTCAACTCGAGGTGGCGGGAGAGCTCGAGGCGGGGCACGAAGTCGAACGAGACACAGACCGCGTCGACCTCGAAGGATCGTTCCGTCCCGGGAATCGCCAGCCAATCTCGGTCGAGTCGAGCCACGCTCGCTCGCTCCACCCTTCCTTGACCTTCGCAGCGGACGACGGCCCGCCCGGCGAGGAAGGGGACCCGGTGGCGAACGAGGGTTCGCACGTAGCCGAGCGCCTCGATCACCTTGTGGGGATGGCGGAGCCCCCGGGGGAGCGTGACCAGCCCAGCCACAGCCCTGGAGGCCTCCACCACCGCCACCACCTTGGCGCCAGACTCGGCGATGGAAGCCGCCACCGGTAGGAGGAACGGGCCGCTCCCGGCGACGATCACCCGCCGGCCGACCGGTACGCCCTGGGACTTCAACAGCGCTTGGGCGCAGCCCGCGGTGGACACCCCCGGGAGGTCCCATCCGGGAAAGGGCAGGACGAGCTCGGAGGCGCCGGTGGCGAGGACGACAGCCCGGGCCTCGAGCGTCCTTCCCCTCAGCTCGCCGGCAGTGGGATGAAGGAGCAGGAGAAAACCCGAGGAACGACGGACGATCGACCAGACGGACCACCCGAGGAGGAGCTCGACGCTCCCGTCCCCGAGCCGCCGGAAGCGACGGGGAAGGGCGGGCCCCGCCGGAGTGGGGGGTGCCTCGCCATCGACGAGCGGTTGACGGTATATCTGACCGCCGAGGCGGCTGGCCGAGTCGACAAGGCTCACCTGAGCTCCGCGACCGGCCGCGGCGACAGCCGCAGCCATCCCCGCCGGGCCGCCGCCGATGACCACGAGCTCAGCCACGAGAGGACCCGCCGAGCGAGGACGACGTGCGCACCTCGTCCCCTTCCGAGAGCGGGGTCAGGCAGGCACGCACGGCGGCCGACTCGTTCACGTCTACCAGGCAGTCGAAGCAGGTGCCGATACCGCAGAACAAGCCCCGCGGGGCTCCGGTAATGCGGCTCACTCGCCATGACCGGATGCCGTTGGCCAGGAGGCCCCCCGCCACGCTCACGCCGGCGGGCGCCTCGAAGACCTGTCCGTCGAAGCGGAACCGGACCGCACGCCCCCTCCGAGACCCCGTCACCGCTCGTCTCACTCGCTTGCGACGAAGCGCCGAGGTGTGAACGGCCCGAGATCGAGGTGCGGGGTACGGCCGAGCACGAGGTCCTCGATCACCTCTCCGGTGACCTCGGCGAGGCCGATACCGGCTCCCTCGTGGCCGGTGGCATGCAGGAGGCCGGGAAGGGAAGGATCTTCGCCGAGGATAGGGAGGCGATCGGGGGTGGCGGGACGAAAACCCAGATAGGTGCGCAGAAGGCGCACCCCCTCCAGCGAGGGGAACAGCGAGAGCGATCGGCGGGCGATGGCTGCCACGATCTCGGGGTTGCTTCTCCTCGAGAAGCCGACGAACTCGCGCGAGGAGCCGAGGAGCATGGTGCCGCTCGCCGTCGACTCCACCACTGCCGAGACTGTCCACTGGCTGTTCGTGCCATGGATGGCCCCCACGTAGCCAGCCTCGTAGACCTTGTGCTCGGTGACTTGGGGGACCGGCTCGGTGACGAGGACGTGACCGCGCCGAGGCGTGACGGGGACGGAGACACCGAGACGCTCGGCGACGAAACTGGCCCACGGCCCCGCTGCGTTGACCACACAGACCTCCGCTGCCACCGCTCCGATGCTCGTCATGACCGAACGGATCCTTCCCGCTGAGTCGAGCCCCGCCCCGAGGACTTCGGCTCCCCGCACCACGCGCCCGCCGAGCCGGCGGAGCTCTGCTATGTGGGCCGCCACTACGAGCATCGGCTGGACTTGGGCGTCTTGTTCGTAAAACACCCCGCCGGCGAGGTCGCGGGACAGTTCGGGCTCCATGCGGTGGAGCTCCTCGGGGTCCAGCAGTTGGACGCGGGCGCCCTGAAGTTGCTGTTCCCGGGCAAGAGCGAAGAGGCCCGCTCGCTCCTCATCCGAACGCGCCACGACGACACCCCCCTTCAGTTCGAACTCGATCTCTCTGCCCAGCCGTTCGCCGAGCTGGCGCCAGAGGGCCACGCTCCGCAGGGCGAGGGCAAGGTCGGCACCCGGGAGCTTGTCGGACACGAGGACGTTGCCCTCACCCGCCGAGCTCGAGCCGGCGGCCGGCCCCAGGCGGTCGACCACGCAGACCCCGAGTCCGTGGGCGGCGAGGCGCACCGCCACGGCGCAGCCGATGATGCCCGCCCCGATGACGAGAACGTCCACGGCGGGCGGGAGCTCGTCAGAGAGGCACGCGGCGGGCGCGGCGACCATCGCTCAGGCGTCGCTGAGCAGGAACCCGGCGGGGAAGGGATCGTCAGGATCGAGGAGGTAGTTGGCAAAGCCGGTCACCCAGGCGCGGCCGCGCACCGTCGGCACCACCGCCTCGAACTCCCCGACCTGCGTAGTCTCAACCAAGCGCCCGACAAAGCACGTGCCAAGCACGGAGGCGTGCAGGAAGTCCTGATCGAGGGCGAGCTCGCCCCGTGCGAACATCTGGGCCATGCGGGCGGAGGTCCCCGTCCCGCAGGGGGATCGATCGAGCCAGCCCGGATGGATCGCCACGGCGGCCCGGGCGGGGCCGGCGTCGGAGCTCGGCTCGGTGAGCACGACATGATGGCAGTAGTCGATCTCGAGCTGGCCGGGGTGAGCGAAGCTCAGCTGCTGATTTACGGCGTCCATGATCCTCAGGCCGGCATCGATCAGATCGTCATGGTGACGCGCCGTCACGGTGAGGCCCACTGATGCTGCCGGAAGGAGGGCGTAGAAATTGCCGCCCCACGCCAGATCGAGCTGTAAGGCGCCAAATCCCTCGATCTCCACGAGCGCGTCCCGCAGACAGAGGTAGGCGGGGACGTTTCGGATCGTGACGCCCTTCACTCGCCCCTGTTCGACCTCCACGTACGCCTCGACAAGACCGGCCGGGGTCTCGATCCCGATGCGCGTGACCGGTTCGACGACCTGGACCATGCCTGTTTCGACGAGCACGGTCGCGGCGCCCATGGTGCCGTGGCCGCACATCGGCAGACAGCCGGAGACTTCGATGAAAACTACCCCGACGTCTGCTCCGGGCATGCTCGAACTCTGCAGGATGACCCCCGACATCGCCGCATGTCCACGTGGCTCGTGCATGAGCAGCGTCCGCAGATCGTCCCGCTCTTCCATGAGGTAGGCCCGGCGGTCAGCCATCGTGGCGCCAGGCAGCTCGCCGACGCCTCCGGTGACCACCCGGGTCGGCATTCCCTCGGTGTGGCTCTCAACGGTGCTGACGGCGAGACGAGAGCGCATCAACCAGTAGTTGCCAACAGGTCTCGCACCACGGTCCGAATGGTGCTCTCCTGCTCCTTCGGCAACGCGAGGCGGGGGAGCCGGACCCCGCCGAAGGAGCGCCCGACCTCATCCTGGGCGATCTTGATGGCTTGGACGAAGATCGGGTCGGCGTCGTAGCGCAACAGTGGCAGCATCGCCCGGTAGAGGGCCAGGGCCTCTGGCCACTTCTCCTTCTTGCAGAGCTCGTAGAGGCGAACCGATTCGACGGGCAGGGCATTGACGAAGCCCGCCATCCAGCCCACCGCTCCCATCAGCATCGTCTCAACGAAGGTGTCGTCGCATCCACACAGGATCTGGAGCCCGGGCGCCTGCTCTTGAATCGCCGCCACCCGGCGGATGTCCTGGGAGAATTCCTTGACGGCGACGACCTGCTCGATCTCTGCCAGGCGGCCAAGAAGGTGCGGCTTGAGGTCCACCCGCGTGGAGAACGGATTGTTGTAGGCGATGATCGGTAGACCAACTGCAGCGATCTCTCGATAGTGGGCCAAGACCTCTTCGTCGGTCGGGGCATGTGAGGTCGGAGGGAGGGCCATCACCGCGGGACAGCCGAGCGCTGCGGCTTCCTCGGCCCAGCGCCGCGCCTCTCGCGCGGACTTTCCCGAGACCCCGGGAATGACCGGAATCCGTCCGGATACCCCCTCGGAGGCCACCTTCACCATCTCCGAGCGCTCCGCGTCGGTGAGGGTCTCGTACTCCCCGAGCGAACCATTCGGAGTGATGCCCGCGACGCCGGCGTCAGCCATCCAGCTGCAGTGTTGCGCGAACGTCTCGAAATCGACGGTCCCGTCCTCGGTAAAGGGGGTGGTCGACGCCACGTAGACGCCTCGAACTTCGTACCGATCACGCGCGGCCATCAACGCCCCTTCTGTTGGCTTCGTGCGCCACCCTAGAGGCGAAGCGATTCACGAATGAAGTGCCAGACGCGCGAGCTGGGCAACCACTTGTTCGACTTTTGTACAAGTCTTTCCGGACCCCCGACCTGCCAGCCGGCCAATCGTTGAGGCCGGCGCGCCGCAGTCGAAGCCGACGAGCACGTGCTCGCTTCGGAGATCCTCAGGGCCTACGTAGGTCAGGACTCCGGAGCGTCGAGGACCGAGGGTCGGGCGAGGAGCTCGACCGTCGACCGTGACAGCTCGGGCGGAACCGAGACCAGCGCCTGGAGCTCGTCCCACGCTGCATTGTCGAGCAGCAACACGCGCCGGTCGGCCGGATCCGACTCGGCCGCATCGACGGCGTGGCGCAGTACGTAGTCGCTCGTAGATTTCTCCGGGGGCCTCTGCCGCGCTGCGCACGATGGTGGTCCTGTCCAGGAGTGTGAGACGCAGGTTGAGCGCTCGGTCCCGCGCCCACCTATCTCCTGTACAGCAATTGGCGTTACAACCCGCCCGGCAACCGAAGCTAGCTGAACAGCCCCCCGAAGGGATCGGGGCCGATTGCGGCCGGCGCGACCTCCGGCTCGACGTAGCCGGCATAGCCGGTGCGCTCGAGCTCGTCGGCGAGCTCGGGGCCCCCGGAGGCGACGATCTGGCCCTTCACGAGCACGTGGACGGCGTCGGGGTGCAGCTCGTCGAGCAACCTGCGGTAGTGGGTGATCGCGAGCACGCCGAGCTTCGGCGAGCCGCCCGTTCCGTCGAGCGTGGCGCGCTCCACTCGCTTCGACACGGCCCGGAGCGCGTCGACGTCGAGGCCGGAGTCGAGCTCGTCGAGCACTGCGAAGCGCGGACCGAGCGTCGCGAGCTGGAGCGTCTCGATGCGCTTCTTCTCGCCGCCGGATGCATCGACGTTGATGGCGCGCTCGAGGAACACAGGGGCGAGGCCGATCTCGGCCGCCTCTGCGGCCATCTTGGCGTGAAGCACTGCAGGCGCGGCCTCGCCGGCGCGGTCCCCCGCTATGAGGGCGGCCGCGAGCACGTCGCCGATCGGCACGCCCGGTACCTCGACGGGGTCCTGCGGAGCGAGGAACAGGCCGGCCTGTGCTCGCTCCCAGGTGGCGAGCGTCAGCAGCTCGACACCGTCGAGCGTCACCGAGCCGCCGAGGACCTCGTAGCCGGGGTGGCCCATGAGCACGTGCGAGAGCGTGCTCTTCCCGGCGCCGTTCGGCCCCATGACCGCGTGGACCTCGCCGCTTCGCACCTCGAGATCGATCCCGCGCAGGATCTCGCGTCCACCGACGGCTGCACGCAGCCCGGAGATCGTGAGCGTGCTCATAGCGTTGCGTCCCTCTCGTGCTCGTGGCTCACGGGAGCCGCACCACGACGTCGCCCGCTTCGACCGCGACCTCGTAGACCGCGACCGGCCGGGTCGCCGGAAACGTGAGTGGCTCGCCCGTGACGAGCGAGAAGAGGCTCCCGTGCTTCCAGCACTCGATCTCGCAGCTCTCGGCGTCGACCTCGCCCTCGGCGAGTGAGTAGTCCTCGTGGCTACAGGTGTCCGCGACGGCGCGGAAGGCGTCGGAGCACCGGACGAGGCAGATGGCCGTTCCCTCGACGTCGAAGCGCCGCGCCTCACCGACGCTGAGCTCGTCGGCGCTGCACAGCCGCACGGTGCGGGACTCGATCACGCCGGCACCACCCCGTCGCGTCGCGTCTCCTGGTCGCGTAGCAACTCGCGCTCGCGCGAGGCGAGCACGCCGTCCGCGAGACGCTTCGCGACGATGGCACGCAGGTAGCCGGCGACGCCGGGCTCGGGCGCGCGCGCGAGCAGGTCGTCGAAGAAGCCGAGCAGCACGAGCCGCTCGGCGATCTCGGGCGGGACGCCCCGCGACTCGAGGTAGAAGAGCTGGTCGGCGTCGATCGGTCCCACCGCGGAGGCGTGGCTGCAGCGGACGTCGTTCTCCTCGATGTCGAGATTCGGCACCGAGTCGGCGTGCGCCCCTTCGGACAGCACGAGGTTGCGGTTGGTCTGGGAGGCATCGGCCCGCTTCGCGCCGGCATGCATATGGATCAACCCCGTGTAGACCGATCGCGCCGTGTCCGCCACCGCGCCCTTGAACACGAGCTCGCTCTTGGTCCGCGGGGCGACGTGCTCCTGGAAGGTCCGGAAGTCCTGCACCTGGCTGCCGTCACCGAGGTAGACGGCGAGCAGCTCGCTCGTCCCGTTGTCGCCGGCGAGCGTGGACTGGGTGAGGTGCCTGGCGTAATCGCCTCCGAGCGCGGCGACGAACGACCGCAGGACGGCGTCGCGGCCGATCCGGCTCGCCTGGTAGGCGACCTGCCAGGTCGCTCGACCGAGCTGCTGGAGCGTGGAGTACGCGAGATGTGCGCCGTTGCCGAGGTCGACCTCGGAAATAGGGACGACGAGCAGCCGCTGGCCACCCGAGACGAGCAGCTCCACGACGCTCGCCTCGGCGCCCTCCCCGAGGGAGACGAGCGTGCGGGGGAACAGCGCAGCACCGTCGGCCTGCTCGCCCGCGTCGTGGACGAGGACGATCGGCTTCTCGAGGCGCACCCCTGCGGGCACGTGACATACGACTACGTCGCGACAGAAGGCCTGCGAGAGCAGGGTGAACGCGTCCGACCGCGATCCGAGCACGCTGTCGAGGAGCGCCGGCTCCTCGTCGAGGGCACTCGCCGGAGAGATCCGCACGCCGAGCGCCGATGCGTCAGCGTCGAGCTCCACGGATCGGACCAAGCCTGCGACTGAGTGCACGAGCGCGGAGCGCGGCCCGATCGCCGAGAGGAGCTGCTCGGCGCTCGCCGCGGATGAGTCCGTGCCGGGGTCAGGGCCTACGACCGGCGCGAAGGACGCCAGGTCGAGCTCGTTGATCCTGCTGTAGCGCCACTCCTCGTCGGACTCGCTCGGAAGGGTCGTCGACGCGAGGGTCTCGAACGCCGCGAGTCGACGCTCGACGAGCCACTTCTGGTCGCCGATCGATTCGCCCGAGGCGAGGGTGAAGCTAGATGGGACCTCCCTGGCGGCGATCTCGCTCATCGCTTGGAGTCGCCGGTGCCCGGCGGACCGCCGCGGCGGCGACGCAAACGCTGCACCCAACCGCTGCGCTCCTGCTGGCGTTGGTTTCGCTCGACCTCGGCGCGTGCCTCTGGGACCACGGCATTGACAATGTCCTCCGCCTCGTCGAGCAGCTGCGCTGCGTCGTCGCCCGGGACGTCGGGCTCGGACTCGAGGGCCGGCTCGACCAGCGTGCCGTGGGCCCAGCCGGCGTCGGCCATGCGCGGCTCGTACTTGCTGCAGTCCGCCGGGCATCGCCATGGTGCCTCGGGCGCGAGGTCGAGCACGCAAAAGCGCGCGACCTCACCCGAGTTGTAGGTCCTCGATTGGAAGTTCTTGCACTCCTCGCGCATCGGCAACGTGCCGATCCTCCTGCCAAGCTCGCGTGCGGACCGCTCCGGGACTCCGGAGCGGCGGGCCGGTCAGCCGACCGAGCCCTCCATCTGCAGCTCGATGAGCCGGCTCCATTCGACCGCGTACTCCATCGGCAACGTCCTCGTGATCGGCTCGATGAAGCCGTTCACGATCATGCCGGTGGCCTGCGCCTCGGTGAGCCCGCGGCTCATCAGGTAGAAGAGCTGGTCATCGCCGACCTTGGAGACGGTCGCCTCGTGGCCGATGGAGGCGTCGCGCTCCCCCACCTCCATGTACGGCATCGTTTCGGAGACCGACTCCTCGTCGAGGATGAGCGCGTCGCAGCGTACGAAGGACTTCGCGTGCTTGGCGCCCGGGTCGACGTGGACCTTGCCCCGGTAGGTGGTCCTGCCGCCGTCCTTCGAGATCGACTTCGACACGATGGTGGACGTCGTCTCGGGTGCACAGTGGAACATCTTGGCGCCCGTGTCCTGCATCTGTCCGGCGCCGGCGTAGGCGACCGAGAGGACCTCGCCGGAGGCCTTCGGCCCCATGAGGTACACCGACGGGTACTTCATCGTCAGGCGGGAGCCGATGTTGCCGTCGATCCACTCGACGTGTGCCTCGGCCTCGGCGCGGGCCCGCTTGGTCACGAGGTTGTAGACGTTGGACGACCAGTTTTGGATGGTCGTGTACGTGATCCGGCTGCCCTCGAGGGCGACGAGCTCGACGACTGCCGAGTGGAGCGAGTCCGTCGAGTAGACGGGCGCCGAGCAGCCCTCGACGTAGTGCACCTGGGCACCCTCGTCGGCGATGATGAGCGTCCTCTCGAACTGGCCCATGTTCTCCGCGTTGATCCGGAAGTACGCCTGGAGGGGCATGTCGACCTTGACGCCGGGCGGCACGTAGATGAACGAGCCACCGGACCAGACCGCGGAGTTCAACGCTGCGAACTTGTTGTCGTTCGGCGGGATGATCTTGCCGAACCAGCGCCGCACGATCTCCGGGTGCTCGCGCACGGCGGTGTCCATGTCGGTGAAGAGCACGCCCATCTGCTCGAGGTCCTCGCGGTTGCGGTGGTAGACGACCTCCGATTCATATTGCGCGGTCACTCCGGCGAGGTACTTACGCTCTGCCTGGGGGATACCGAGCTTCTCGTACGTCTGCTTCACCGAGTCCGGGAGCTGCTCCCACGCGTCGACCTGCTTGTCGACGGGCTTGATGTAGTAGTAGATGTCCTGGAAGTCGAGGCCGGGCATCTTCTCCGCGAACCACGGCACCATCGGCTTGGCGAGGAAGCGCTTGTACGCGCGGAGTCGGAACTCGAGCATCCAGGCCGGCTCCGACTTGATCGCCGACATCTCCCGGATGATCTCCTCCGAGAGGCCCTTGCGCGGCTTGAAGACGTAGTCCTCGACGTCACTCCAGCCGAGCTGGTACTTGCCGAGATCTAGCTGCGTCGTGGCCATCTCGCCATGGGCTCCGTTCCCCCCGACCAGCGCCGGGGATTTCTCCTATCTGCATAGTAACAACTCGGGAACGCTGGCCCAACGCAGGAGCGGTCCGTCCAAAGCCTTGAGCTGCGGCGGACCTGGGCTCGGAGCCCCGCGCCGCACTCCCGGACCTCACGATGCCCGGTTGACGCCGCCCGCGACGACCGGCGCGCCCTAGACGGAGGTGCCCGCGCCCGTCGTGAAGCTGATGTCGTACGCCTGGACGTTGCCGGGAGGCAGTACGACCGGTTTCCCGTTGACCTTGATGGTCACGTACTTCGGCGCTCCGATCTTGACCACGAGCGGCCCCGACGCCTTGTAGGTCGCCGTCTGGCCCGGGGTCAGCGTCCACATCTGCAGATACGCGCTGCTATTGGCCTGCTGCTGGGCACCGAGCCAGCACTCTCCCGCCGTGGCCGTGAACGACACCGTGTAGGAGCCGGCTGGAGCCTGATAGGTGACGAGCGTCGACGACGTAGAGGTCGGGCGAAACGTGGTGGGCGTCGTTGCGGGCGTGGATCTCGCCTTCGGGTGACCGGCAGCAGGTGCTCTGCCCGAGGTCGGGACCGTCGTCGAGGGGCCCGAGGACTGCACGACCGGCGTCGGGCTCTTGTGGGACGCGAGCTCGACGCCCCCGACGACGATCGCCCCGAGGACGACGGCCGCGGCAGCGCCCGTCGCAGCTCGGCGGACGGTCCGGTCGTCACCGGGTCGCGCGACGCGCTCCTCACTTGGTCGCGCGAAGCGCTCCTCACTTGGTCGCGCGACGCGAGCCTCACTTGGTCGCGCCACGCGAGCCTCTCGCGAGCGTGCAGCCCGAGTGGCACGGGCTCGCTGGATCCGAGCCATCGCCATACGCCCCGGACGCACGATCACGTCCTCGCGCTCAGTGGTGTCGTCGAAATCGAAGACCAGGGCCTCGTCCTCGTGCGCCTCGTCGGCGGACTCGCCGGCGCCTACGCCCGGCTCCGACTCCGCGACCGGCTCCAAGGGCGCTGGAGCGGCAACGGGCTCAGGGTTGCCGAGCGGCGCTACTACGGGCACGGCCACGGTGTCGCCCAGCGGAACCGTGTCGTCGCCCGCAGGGACAACGTCGCCGGTCACGGGCTCGTCCGCGCGCACGACCTCGATGATCTGGGTCAGCGGGTCGTCGACCACCTTGGGGTCCGCACCGTCGGCGACGGCGAAGTCCGGCGCAACCAGGTCCCCGACGTCCGGCAAGGAAACAAACGTCGGATCGGGCTCTCCTGCGAGGTCGGCGTCGCCGAAGACCGGCAGCGGCGCTGCGGGGTGACCGGGAAGGACCGGCGGCACGAGTCGCACGCGAGGTGGCGGCACCATCCGCACGGCGCTCGCCGCAGGCCCGGGGAACGCGTGGCCGAGCGCCGGACGCACGTGGGGGCGGGCCAGGTCGGCGGCGGCAGGCGGGTGCACGTCGGCGCTCGCGTCCGATCGCTTGGCGACGTCACCCAGCAGATCGAGAGTGCGCTCGTAGGTGTCGAGCGAGCGCCGCTCCGCTCGTGATGCGCTGAAGCGAGCCCATGCGGCGCCTACGACGACGACGAACAGAACGACACCAACTGCTACAGCAATCACGGCAGAGTCCTTCTATCCTCAGCCATCACGCCACCATTCAACCGCACAACGCTCGTGCGCACAGCGCGGGAGCTGTGACTTCACGCGATCGCAAGGCCCGTGTCGTCAGGTCCTCAAGCCGTAGCGCGGGCGCAACGCGTCGTCGATCGCGCCACGCGCCGGGTTGGCCTTGTCGCGCGCGGAAAGGATCGGGTCGGTGATCCCCCACTCGGCGGCGATCTCCGGATCGTCCCACGCGACACCGAGCTCGTCGGCCGGGTTGTAGTACGAGTCGACGAGATAGGTGAGCGTGAGGTCGGTGAGGGAGGCGAAGCCGTGCGCCACCCCGGGCGGGACGAAGATGCCCCGCTCCTCGTCGCCGCCGAGCTCGAAGTGCTCGGTGGCGCCTTCGGTGGGCGATCCGGCGCGCAGGTCGTGCAGCACGACGCGCGCCGTGCCTCGCGTCACGTACCAGTAGTCCGCCTGGTGGAGGTGGTAGTGGAGCCCCACGATGGCACCCTGCTCCTTGTCGGAGCGGTTGCCTTGGACCATCTCCCGGCCGAGAGGGAACCAGGAGCGCCGGTAGGTCTCGACGAGGCGACCACGACTGTCCCCGTGGGAGGTCGGCGAAACGACAACGACGTCCCGGATCTGCTCCGACATCGCGATCTCCGCCACGGACCTACCCCTCGATCGTGAGCCGCGGTCTGCACCGGGCCGGCCTGACGCCCTATCGGCGGCCATGACCCTACAGTCCCGCGCACTCCCGCACCGTCCCCATGCCACCCAGGGCGCACCCGCCGCCCGGTGCGCGCCCCTCGACGAGCGAGACACGCCGGCGACTGCGTCACGGCAGGCGGAGCTCACCGTCGACCTCGACCAGGATGCCCTCCGCGACGAGCGAGCCGGCGACTCGACTGGCCCGCTCGCCGTCCTCAGGCCATCCAGCGATCGCGGCGAGCTCCTCGACCGGCACCGGTCCGGCACACGCCGCCCGCACGAGCTTCCCGCGTCCCTCACGGTCCGAGCCGGCGAAGCGGCTCTGGCGGCCCGTGACGCCCGCGCTTCCAGCCGCCGGGTCCGTGGCCTCGTCCGCCCCGCTTCGCCGCCAAGCGCAGGCGCCGCGTTCCGCCACCGGGCAGAGGCCACAGTGCGGCTGGCGCGAGCAGCAGACGAGGCTGCCGAAGTCCATGAGCGCCAGGTTCCAGTCACGGCTCGCGCCTATCGGCACGAGCGAATCGGCGAGGCGCTGGGCCTCGCCCGACCCGAGCGGCTTTGCCGACACCGCCCTCGCGAGCACTCGCCCGACGTTGGTGTCTACGACCGCCGCCCGGTGCTCGAAGGCGGTCGCGAGCACGGCGCGAGCCGTATAGGGACCGACACCCGGCAGGGCGAGAAGATCCGCGAGCGAGGAGGGCACCTCGCCCGCGTGACGCTCGACGATGATGCGGGCGGCGCGGTGAAGCGAGACCGCGCGGCGGTTGTATCCGAGCCCCGTCCACAGCCGTATGACGTCCCCGACGGGCGCCTCGGCGCACGCGCGGGGCGTGGGGAAGCGGTCGAGGAGCTCCGAGAAGCGGGGGGCGGCTCGGGCTACCTGGGTCTGGGCGAGCATCGTCTCCGCGACGAGCACCGCCCAGGGGTCGCGCGTCGAACGCCAGGGGAGCCGGTCTCGCTCGACCCGGGCGCCCTGCCACCATTCGAGGATCGCCGTGACGAACGCGGGCGTGTCCTCCGGGCTGGTCTCGCTCAGGACACGATGCTCGCTCTTGGCGAGCGGCTCACTCCGAGCGGGCTGGTCGAGTCGAGAAGGCGAGCACCCAGTCGTCCTGGGACTCCCCGTCGATCGAGAGCCGCCAGTTGTAGCGGGACTCCGGGGACAGCGGCAACGGGCCGAAGTTCAGCGCCAACGCCACGTCGACAGGGCTCCCTGCCGGCACGGCCACAGGCCGAGTCACCTCGAAGTCCCCACGGACCTCTATTGCCTGCGGACCGTCCGGGGTCTCGGCGATGACCGGTTGGCCGTCCTCGTCGGTCAGGAAGAGCTCCCAGTGATGCGCTCGGTCGACCTCGGTCCAGTCGACGTCGATCTTCATCGCAATAGCGGACGGCATCGGATCGGGGCCGATGAGGCTCCACCCTCCGCCGAGGACGTACAGCTTGCCGTCGGCCACCTGGGCCGCGTCGCAGAGCATCATCGTGAGGCGCACCCGAACAAGGTAGCTGGTCGCGCCGCTCCCGGCACCCAGTTACGCTCGTGGCCCATGAGCGAGCTGGGGCTGCGCAACGACGTCTATCGTCGCCCCCTCGCGACTGCGCTCATGCGGCTCGGTGTCGGCTCGGGCTGGCGTTGTGTCGACGTGGGCGCCGGCGCCGGGGACGTGTCAGTCGCTCTCGCGGAGCTTGTGGGACCCGACGGTCGCATCTACGCCGTGGACAGCGATCCCCGGGCCCGCGACGCCGTCGCGGCGGCCGCCGCGGCGGCGGGAAGCGCACAAGTAGTCGCCATCACCCAAGCAGGCGAGGACCTCCTGCTCCCGGAGGCGGTCGACCTCGCTTTCTGCAGGTTC
>JAODBN010000284.1 GCA_025463965.1 Acidimicrobiaceae bacterium | reverse complement strand
GAGCTAGCAGGCCAAGGAACTGGTAGTACAAGTGAGGATCGTTGTTCGACCCAGTCTCGGTGTATGGCTCCACGGCAGAGAGGTTTCCGTGTGCGCCATTGACCACTTCAGCGAGATAGGAAAGCTGATCGCCTGACCCAAAGACCCGGAACGATGACCAGCGCCAACCCGGGTAGAGGATCATCGAAAGCTGAGTCCACAGAAACACGCCGACCGAGAACAGTGTGCCTAGAAAAATGAGTGGCGTGCGCAATCGCCTCGTTCGGCGACCTGCACTCGACACGGGGAACCCGAGCAGTGCGTCTCCGACGGCGGAGCCCATCTCGGTTGTCGTCACGGCGTCGTTCGCGCGCCGACTCGGCGGATGGAGGATGCGATCGCAGTAAACCTCGAGTTAGTAGCGCCGAAAGGACAGGTATCGGAGTAACCGAACGTGCCGTGCCGAAGACCGTACTAGTGCAGCACGCGACCCGCGGGGATTGCACGTGGTCCAACAGCGGACGGCCCGCTGCTTGGCTCGTGGGCGTGGTCAGCCAGACGCTTGGCAGGCCATGCGGGTATCGGGCTCGTAGCCCACTGCCAGCCAGCGAGCAACTCCTGGGTCAGCGCACAACGGCGTTGGACCGATCCGGCACACCTATAAACGGCCCTACCAGCCGGCCACGAAACGAGGTGCCGGAGCGCTTCAAGCACAGACTGTCACCGGGTGGAACTACGTTCCCTGGCGATTAGGGCGCCAAAGGCGCAAGCGCTTGCCTGATGGTTGGCGTTTTCAGAATCATGTCCGCGCTTGGTCGTCGGCGATCCACCCGGTGGCTCGCGTCAGCAACCTCGCTCGGCCTCTACAGCTAGGGACGGCCGTAGCCGTAGGCGCCGCCCCAGACCGGTGTGATCTGGATCAGCGTCCCGGTATCCATTGCTTGCACGGCCTGGCCACCGCCGATGTACATGACCACGTGGTAGATGTAGCCGCCCGACGCGTAGAAGATGAGGTCACCGGGCTGTAGCTGGGAAGCCGAGATGTGGGCGATCGAGTCGTACTGGCCCTGAGCGCTGTGAGGCAGACTCACCCCGGCCTGGCCCCAGGCCCACATGACAAGCCCCGAGCAGTCGAACCCGGACCCTGGCGTGGCGCCACCCCAGACGTATGGAACACCGATCTGGCTCTCCGCTGCGTGCACCGCGGCTGCACCGGCGCCGCCGCTCGAGGCGACGGCTGGCGGGGGTGCTGCCGCGACCGTAGGCGTCGGGCCTACAGCCTTCGAGGCCACCTGGGCCGGAGCGGCCTGCACGTTCACGGCCTGGGCGACTGGGGCGGCGGGCTGTGCGGCCGCAGCTCGGGCCAGCGAGCGGGCGGCTCGCAGTGCTGCAGCCTGCTGAGCCGCCTCCTGGGCACGCACAGCCGCTGCCAGCTGACCGTTGAGGGTGGCATTGACCGAAGCGAGCTGGCTCTCGAGGGCCTGCGCGTTCGCCCGCTCGCCGCGAATCGCCGTCACCGTGCGATTGGCGCTCGTCTGGGCGCCAGTGAGGGTCGTGCGGCGGACCTTCAGGCGGTGCTCGGAGTCCTGGAGGCTGCTCACGGCCTCCTTGAGGCTCGAGGAGGCAGCCGCCAGGTAGGTCTGCTGGAGCGGTAGCGCGTTGGCGCTGCTGCCCATCATCGTAGAGAGCCCCGCTGCTGAGCCGCCGGACACGTAGGCGGCGATTGCCTGCTGGCGAAGACGCCGCCCGTCTTGGTGAACTGCTCCCGCTGCGTGGTCAAGCGCGGCTTGGTCGGCGCGGACTTGCTTGCGCAGTGCGTTCGCCCGCAGGTTCGCCTGGTCGTACTCCTCAGCGAGGATTTGCAGCTTGGCCTGCAGGGTATCGATCCGCTGGGCGACGGCAGCGGCCTTCGCCTTCAGCGAGGCCACGGTCGTTGCTCCGGCACTCTCCGTGGTTGTCGCGATCAGGGGTGCGACAAGCCCGGCAGAGGCGAAGAGCGCCCCGCACAAGCCGCGGATCCGTTTCCGGGCGGGTCTCGAGTTTCCACCGCTCCCCGGGGAAGCGGGTGTTCCTTTGCGCGCGACAGCGCTTCCTGCGAAGGTCACAATGCCGTGAGACGGTAACCGTGGGTACCGCCTCACGCAAGGTTTTGCCCCGTTTGTCCTGCTCCAGCGGCCCCCGCTACGGTGAACCGCCTGGCCGCCCCTGCCTGGTCGCGGCCGTTTTTCGGCCATCCGAGGCCGGAAGGGAAGGAGCCGTCGTGACCGGAGCGCCCGAGGGGCGGACAGAGCCGGCGAGCACGTCGCACCGGGTCGAGCGCGACTCGATGGGGGAGGTCCACGTGGCCGCCGAGGCCCTGTGGGGCGCCCAGACCCAGCGTGCCGTCGAGAACTTCCCGATCTCCGGTCAGGTGGTCGAGGGCGCTCTGATCCGAGCACTCGCCCGGATCAAGGGCGAAGCGGCAGCTGTGAACGCGGACCTCGGGATCATCGATGCCGAGGCGGCCGAGGCGATCCGGGAGAGCGCGGCGGAACTGGTCGAGGGCAAGCACGCCGAGCACTTCCCAATCGACGTCTTCCAGACGGGCTCGGGGACCTCCACCAACATGAACCTCAACGAGGTGATCGCTCGGCTCGCCGGTAACCGCATCGGCCGAAAGGTTTCACCGAACGACGAGGTCAACGCCTCGCAGTCGTCCAACGACACCTTTCCTTCTGCCATGCACCTCGCGGCGGTGGAAGAAATTGTCGGCCGCCTCCTTCCCGCGCTGGACCATCTCGCCGAGGCATTCCGCGACAAGGAGGCGGAGTTCTCTGAGGTGGTGAAGTCGGGGCGCACTCACCTCATGGACGCGACGCCGGTCACCCTCGGCCAGGAATTCGGTGGCTACGCGGCCGCTATCGAGCATGGGCGCGAGCGGCTCGAGGCCAGCCTGCCGCGCGTCGGCGAGCTGCCGCTCGGCGGCACGGCGGTGGGAACTGGCTTGAACGCTCCCCCCGGCTTCGCCGCGGCGGTCATCGAGCGTCTGGTCGCTGCAACCGGGCTCCCGCTCTCAGAGGCAAGAGACCACTTCGAGGCACAGGGGGCACGCGATGCCCTGGTCGAGGTCTCCGGGATGCTCCGCACGATCGCCGTCTCTCTCTACAAGGTGGCCAACGACCTGCGGTGGATGTCGTCGGGCCCGCGGTGCGGACTGGGGGAGATCCACCTCCCCGACCTCCAGCCGGGGTCATCGATCATGCCCGGCAAGGTGAACCCGGTCGCAGCTGAAGCGGTCTGCCAGGTCGTTGCCCAGGTGGTCGGCAACGATGCGGCCGTCGCCTTCGGCGGCTCCGCCGGCAACTTCGAGCTCAACGTGATGCTCCCCGTGATCGCCCGGAACCTTCTCGAGTCGATCCGGCTCCTCTCGTCGGTAAGCCGAGCATTCGCCGACAAGTGCGTCGCCGGCATCGAAGCTGACGTGGATCGCTGTCGCACCTACGCCCTGTCGTCGCCCTCGATCGCCACCGCGCTGAACCCTTCGATCGGTTACGAGGCCGCCGCCAAGGTCGTCAAGCAGGCGCTGGCGGAGCAGAAGGACCTGCGCAGCGTCGTCCTCGAGCTGGGGTTGCTCAGCGAAGAAGAGGTCGACCGTGCCTTGGACGTTCTGGCCATGACTCGAGGTGGCGTCGTCAAATAGGGAAGCGGCCGCAGCCGACCGCGACGCTCACCAAGTGGACGGTGAGGCGCTAGAGGCCCAGCGTCCCGGTACCCTGCGGTTTGTGCACCCGATCGAGCGCCTCCGCTATGTGGCGAGAGCCGGCGATGCGGACGCGACGTTGCTGGCTGCTGAAGCCGCCGAGGCCCTCGGTGCATTGGGGCGCGAGCCGAGGGCGCTCGTACCGGCGTCCCGGCGGCTGCTCGAGTTCCATCCGCTCGTCGCACCGCTGTGGTGGGTGTGCGCTCACGTGTTGGCCGCAGGCGATCCCCGGGCCGCCGCGGCGAGCTGTCTGGCCGAGCTCGAGGATGACGCGACGGGAGACGAGCTGGCGGGTGCCCTGCCCGCGGGTGCCGTCGTGGCGATGCTCCCCTCGGACGTCGTGGCGTCGGCGCTTGCCGAGCGTCCGGACTGCACCGCCAAGGTGGTGGGCAGCCATCGCGAGCTTCGCGGGTTCTTCCGCCTGCTGGGTCGGGGTGCAGCGGGAGGTGCCGCGGCGCTCGGCTTCGAGCCCGAGGAGCTCGACGAGGTCTTGGACGGTACGACGCTCGCCCTGGTGGAGCCGCTCGCAGCGGGACCGGACGGCCTCGTTCTCGACCCGCTTGTGGTCGAGCTCGTCTCCCGAGCGCGGGCTCATGGTCTTCCGGTGTGGGTCGTCGCCGGGGTCGGGCGCGTGCTTGCCGCCCCGCTCTTCTCTGCGCTGGCCGAGCGAGCCGTACCCGAGCAGCTGCTCCCGGCCGGGGTGCTCGACGTCATCGTCGGACCGAGCGGCCCAGCGGTCGCGACCGTCGGGCTGCGGGCGACGGACTGCCCGGTCCCGCCGGAGCTGCTGTACCGACCGGCCGTCTGACCCTCGCTCCGAACGCGGTCGATGGGATCCTTTTTCCACTGCCGACTCCAACTGACTACCCTCCCCCCATGGGCGAGATGATCGAGTTCTCGAGCAATGGCGGCAGCGATCGCGGCTATCTCGCGCTCCCCGAGTCCGGCAACGGGCCCGGGATCATCGTGATCCAGGAGTGGTGGGGCCTCGTCCCCCATATCGAGGACGTCTGCGAACGCTTCGCCGACGAAGGCTTCGTGGCGCTGGCGCCTGACCTGTACCACGGCCGGACGACCACGGAGCCGGACGAGGCGGCGAAGCTCGCCATGGGACTCCAGGTCGGGCAGGCGGCGAAGGACCTGTCCGGTGCGGTCGAGGAGCTGATGGCTCGTTCTTCGAGTGAATGCGTCGGTGTCGTCGGCTTCTGCATGGGAGGGGGCCTCGCCCTCGTGCTGGGTGCCGAACGCGACGACGCGGTGGGAGCCGTGGTGCTCTTCTATGGCTCCCTGCATTGGGAGGACGTGTCCCTCGACTGGTCCCGCCTGAGCGCTCCGGTGCTCGGGCACTTCGCCGAGCTCGACGAGTCGGCGGGCCCCGAATGGGTGGCAGAGCTCAGCCGACGCCTCTCCGAGGCGGGCAACGACGACGTGACCACGTTCACTTATCCCGGGACCCAACACGCCTTTTTCAACGACGAGCGGCCGGAGGTGTACGACCCCGAGGCGGCCGAGCTGGCCTGGGGTCGAACGCTCCAGTTCGTCCGCCGGACCCTCGCCTAAGAGGCCGGTGGCCAGCGTGACAACGGCGTCGGGCCTGGTCGAGCGCTACCTGTCCCTCGGGCTCGCGCTCGGTCGCCATATCGACGGGTTCGTGGACGCCTACTACGGGCCTGCTCGCCTGGTCGAGCGCGCCGGGGCCGAGGCGCCGCTTGCCCCCGACCGGCTCGTCGCCGATGCTCGCAGCCTGCTGGCCTCGCTCGACGCTGGCGAGCCGCTGGGAGATCCCGAATCCGGCGATCTCGCCAGCGAAGGCAGCTCTGTCGAGGCGGCTGCCCGCCGGCGATTCCTGCGGGCCCAGGTGCTCGGCCTGCTGACGAGCGGTCGGATCCTCGCTGGAGAGCACCTCGGCTATGCCGAGGAGGTAGAGGCTTGCTATGGCGTCCGGCCCCAGCGCGTTCCCGAGGAGCGCTTCGCCTCGGCACGGCGCAACCTCGAGCAGGTCGTGCCGGGCAACGATCCGATCGCCGAGCGCCTGATCGCTTGGCGGGAGGCTCAGGCGGTGCCCCCGGAGAAGCTGACTTCCGCGATCGCCTCGCTGGCCGAGGATCTACGTGAGCGCACCTCGCGACTGTTCGGGCTTCCCGAGGGCGAGCATGTCGATTTCGAGCTCGTCACGGGCCAGCCCTGGTCGGGCTTCAACTACTACCTCGGTGGATTGGCGTCGCGGGTAGCGATCAACGTCGACCTGCCGGTGCTCTCCACCTCGCTCGCCCATCTCGTGGCGCATGAGGCCTATCCGGGGCATCACACCGAGCACACCCGCAAGGAGGTCGGCCTCGTCCGCTCTCGGCGGTGGTGGGAGGAGTCGATCTTCCTCGTCGGCACCCCCCAGTGCTTGATCGCCGAGGGCCTCGCGGACCTCGGTCTTGAGGTCGTGGTGGGGCGCCGTCCGGAGGCGATGGTGGCCGAGCACCTTCGCCCCCTCGGCATCGCCTACGACCCGGACACGGTCGCTGTTGTGGCAGAGGCGTCCGAGGCACTGGCCGGGGTGCGGGCGAACGCAGCGTTCCGCCTCCACGAAGACGGGGCAGATCCCGAGACGGTGATCGACGAGGTGGCGCGCTTTGGGCTGTTGCCACGTGAGCGGGCCGCCAAGACCGTCTCGTTCCTGATGGACCCCACTTGGCGCTCCTATATCTCCTGCTATGTCGAGGGCCTGCCGCGATGCCGGGCCTTCGTGGGTGGAAGCCCTGACCGATTCGCGCGGCTCATCACCGAGCAGTTCGTCCCGGACGACCTGGTGCCGGCGTGACGGCAAGGTCGTGACGGACCCTGAGGCGGCCGCTCGGAGGTCATCCGTGCGTCCCTCGCCTGCCGATGCGCCAGATCAGGTGGTGTTCGACGCGGTCGAGTCGCCACTGGTGTCGGTGCTGGTGGTCGCTTGGCGGCGGGCCCCTCACGTCCTGGCGTGCCTGCGAGCGGTCCAGGAGAGCGTGAAGTCGATCCCCTACGAGGTGATCCTCGTGCTCAACGAGCCGGCGCCGACGCTCGAGGCGATCGTGAGCGAGCAGGTAGTCGGAGCCACCGTGCTCCGCACCCGGACGAACGTCGGGTTCGGCGGGGCTGTCAATCTCGCGGCCCACCGGGCGCGGGGGGAGCTTCTCGCGCTCTTGAACGACGACGCCGTGGTGGAGCAGGCCTGGCTCGAGCAGCTCGTCGACCTCCTCGAGCGCCGGCCAGAGGCGGGCGCGGTCGGCTCGAAGGTGCTGCTCCCGGACGGGACCATCCAGGAGGCTGGTTCGATCATCTGGTCGGACGGGTGGACCTTCACGGTGGGGCGCGGGCTGCCAGGCACGACCAAGCGCTTCGACTACGAGCGTCAGGTCGACTACTGCTCGGGGTGCTCGCTGTTGGTGCGGCGAGGGCTCTGGGATCGCCTGGGAGGGCTCGATGAGTCCTTCTACCCGGCCTACTTCGAGGAGGCCGACCTGTGTCTACGCCTCGCGCAGCTTGGCTTCCCGGTCTGGTTCCAACCGCGATCGCTCGTGCACCACCGTGAGTCGGCGAGCACCAACCCGATGTTCCGCCAGTTCCTGCTGGACCGGAACCACGAGCTGTTCCTCGCCAAGTGGAAGGACACCCTGGTGGACCGCGAGCCGCGCGTCGCCGCCCACGAACCGGCAGTGGAGCGAGCGGTGTGGCGTCGGCTGGGCTGTCCACGTCGCATCCTCGTCGTTGACGACCGGGTGCCGGACCCGTCGATCGGATCGGGCTTCGCCCGGATGGCCGATGTGATGGTGGAGCTGTCGGCCACGGGCCAGTACCACGTCGCCCTGTTGCCCTCGCTCGAGGAGGGCGCAGAGCAGAACGATGCGTTGGCACGACTGGGGATCGAGGTGATCGACGAGCCCCTCGAGAAGCACTTGGCGATCGCCGGCCTCAGCTACTCCCTCGTCATCCTGTCGCGCCCGCACAACTACGAGCGCTTCGTTTCGCGCCTGCGGGCCGCGTTGCCCGGGGTGCCCCTGGTCTACGACGCCGAGGCCCTCTACTTCCGGCGGATTGAACGCCAGGCCCCGCTCGCCCTCGATCCGCTCGAGCGGGTGCGGCTCGAGGGGGAGGCCGCCGAAATGCGAGTCAGCGAGGAGGCGATCGCCCGGGACGCCGACCACATCGTGTGCATCTCCCGGGACGAGGCGAGCTTCTTCGAGGAGCAAGCCCCTGGCCGAGTCGAGGTGAATGCTCCGATGCTGTCCGACCCGCATCCCACCGCCTCCGGGTTCTCCGCCCGGACCGGCCTCGGGTTCGTGGCCGGATGGTTCGCCGGGCCCAACTCGCCGAACGCGGACGGACTGCTGTGGTTCGCACGCCACGTGCTGCCAAAGGTGCGCGCTCGGGTGCCCGGCACCCAGCTCTACGTCACCGGCGCCGCGCCGCCGGAGAACGTTCGCAGGCTCGCCGGCGATGCCGTCGAGTTCGTCGGCGAGGTCGACGACCTTGCCGCCTTCTACGCCAACGTCCGGGTCATCGTTGTGCCACTTCGCTACGGATCCGGAGTGAAAATCAAGACGATTGAGGCATTGCAGTACGCGGTGCCCAGCGTGGCGACGATCGTCGGGGCCGAGGGGCTTCCCATCGACGACCCGGCGGTGCTCCCCGCGACGGACGACCCGACCGAGTTCGCCGAATGGGTCGCACTCTGGCTCAGCGATCCCACGGCGTGGGAGCGCCAGCGTCGGACGATCCTCGAGCAGTATCGACGCTGGGAGGATCGTGAGCGCCGCTCGACCTGGGTTGAGCTCGCTTCGCGACTGGCGGTGCCGGTCCGGGTAATGGACCCTGCGCTGACCTAATCAGCGCATAACAACTTCCACATCTTGTTGCCAAATCTCGCCAACGGGGGTGGAGTAGCCTTTCGACCGTGACGGACGTGAACTCGTCTGGTCGGCCTCGCCCTCATCTGGTCCTCCACGGCGGCGCGGTGGAAGAGGTTGCGAACCCGACCGAGACACTCGAGACACTCGAGGCGATCCCTGCGGTCGAAGAGCTTCTCGATCGTCTCGCTGCAGTTGACCTGCGCGTCCGAGAGCTCCAGGAGACTGCCGAACTGCGCGATACGGAGCTGTCCGCGATGGAGCGCGACCTCGGGCTGAAGGAGCGCTACATCGCTTATCTGGAGCTCGAGCGGCACTTGGGCACTGTGGAGCTCGGCCAGGTCCGTGATCGGGCAGCGGAGCTCTTTGGTGACCTTGAGCGGGCCGAGAGCGAGATCCGCCGGCTCCAAGATCACTTGGGTGAGATTCAATCCCAGCCGAGCTACCGAGTCAGCGTTATCCTGGTGAGGGTGCTGCGCCGCAGCGGACCTCTTTACTCGCTGCTCCGCTGGGCAGCACGACTGGCCCGGACTCACTGAGCCCGGCGCCACCGGGAGCAGGGATGACTGGAGCGACCGAGCAGTGGAGCGAGGCCAATTCGCACTCGTCCATCGGTCTCGGCGACGGCAACCCGTTTCGCCGCCTGCTGGGAAAGATGCTTTGGCCTTTCCTCCGGCACCAGGTCGTGGTCAATCGTGCGCTGCTCGCGGAGACCGAATCCCTCGCACAGCGGCTCGACGCCGTTGAATTCCAGCTCGCTCGCGCGAGAGGCGATATCGAGCATCACACGGCGACGCTCGTCCGCCATGAGGAGCCGTTGGACCGGCACGAGTTCCTCCTCAAGCACCTGGAGCCGGCCTTCCTCGACCTGCAGCGCGCGGTCGACCTCGTTCATGACAAGGTCGACCTCGGCCAGCGCCAAGCGTTTGCGCGGTACTACGAGGGCATCGGCCCAATCAGGACTTCGATCACCGAACTCAGCCAGCGCCTCGCTGACCTCGAGGGCACTGCCGAGAACCAGCGGTCCGGTGCCCAGCGCGCCCTGTCGGACGTCTGGCTGCGGCTTTCGCAGCTGGACCTCTACCTCTCGGAAGCGCGCCGTAGCTTCCCCGAGGCCCCTCCGTCTGAGCGGCTCGCGCGGCTGCCGAGCGGGGTGAACGGGATTTATCCGGTTCTCGAAGAAGCGTTCCGTGGTCCGGTGCCCGTTGTCGAGGAGCGGGTCCGCTCCTACGTGGCGGAGCTCGTTGAGGCGGCCCGCAACCTGCCTGTCGTCGACCTCGGCTGCGGGCGCGGCGAGCTGCTCTCGCTGCTTCAGGAGGCCGGCGCCGGCGCCTACGGGGTCGACGTGAGCGAGGCGGCAGTCGCCCGTTGCGTCGGCCTCGGGCTGGACGTTCGCCAGGAGGAGGCGCGCTCTCACCTGGCCACGCTCGCCGACCGCTCGGTCGGCGCAATTACGGGGATCCAGCTCGTCGAGCACTTGCCCATCGACGAGCTCGTGGAGCTCCTCGACCAGTCCGCTCGCGTCCTCGCCCCTGGGGGCCTCCTCGTTCTGGAAAGCCCGAACCCCGAGAATCTCGTGGTAGCGAGTTCTTCGTTCCTGCTTGATCCCACCCGGGTCCGGCCGATACCTCCGGCGTTGCTCGAGTTTCTCATCGGGTCGCGGGGCTTCGACCGCGTGCAGGTTCGGCGATTCCTGCGTCCTGAGCAGGCGTTGGGCCTTCCCCGTCCTAAGCCAGAAGAGCCCTGGTCGGAGGCGCTCACCCCGCTCGTTGACGCCGTGAACTTCCATCTTTTCGGACCCGCCGACTACGCCGTCGTCGCACGCCGCCCTTAGC
>JAODBN010000259.1 GCA_025463965.1 Acidimicrobiaceae bacterium | reverse complement strand
CATCGCTGGGGTACATGCTGAAGGCGGCCGCGAGCGCCCTGCACTCTGCCCTGGAGGCCGTGCTGAGGCCGCTGGGCATGACGATCACCCACTACGCCTGCCTGGAGCTGCTTGCCCAGCGACCGGGTCTGTCGAACTCCGAGCTTGCCCGCGGCGCCTTCGTCACCCGGCAGTCGATGAATGTGCTCCTGCAGGCCCTCGAACGCCGGGGACTCGCTGTCCGCCCGGCACAGGCACCCGTCGGCAGGGCCCTGCCGACCGAGCTGACCGCCCGCGGGCGGCGCCAGCTCAAGGTGGCCAGCGCCGCGGTTCGCCGCGTTGAGCAAGACATGCTGGCCAATCTGGATCTCAGCGAACAAGATCAGCTGCGGCGCCTGCTCACTGCCTGCATCGCCTCACTGACCAAACCACCTGCATGGGCGACCTGACTCCTCCGCACCGGCCGCCTGCATCAGGGCACGTGGCGCGCAGGCAGCAACGGCCTGGTCGCGCGCAGGTTGGGCACTCGTCACGACGCGTACCGGCGAGTTTTGCGAGCGGTCCCCATTGGGCCAGAAGAGGTTGGTGCACGTTGCAACACGCGCTAACCGCGACTCAAACAGAGGTCGAGCGATCCGAGCCTGACCGGAGGCGCAATGCCCGGGCAGCGAGGTAGCGCTTCTCTGGGATGCTCGCCGTCCGGCGAGCCGCGGATTCAAACGAGAACGCCGCCTCCTCAGGGTGCCCAGCCATTTCGAGAAGGTGGCCCCGCACGGCGTAGAGCAGATAGTGCTTCGCGATTCGAGTATCGGTGTCGATCGTGGCGAGAAGGTCGAGACCGGCACCAGGGCCGAGAACCATTCCCGCAGCGACAGCGCGGCTGATCGTCGCCATCGGATTCGGTGCGATTCGCTCGAGCGTCTCGTAGAGCGCAAGGACCTCTGGCCAGTCCGTGTCGTCTGCGCTCGCCGCTTCGTCGTGCACGGCAGCGATCGCCGCCTGAAGCTGATAGAGACCGAGCGGTCCCGAAGCGAGTGCTTCGGACACACGGTCGACTCCCTCGCGGATGAGGTCGCGGTCCCAGCAGTTCCGATCCTGGTCGGCAAGTGCGATGAGGTCACCGGTTGGGGTCGTGCGCGCCGGACGGCGGGCCTCGGTGAGAATCAACAGCGCCAGCAACCCGGCAACCTCGCTGTCGTTCGGGCGCAGGTTGTGAAGCTCGCGAGCGAGCCTTATCGCCTCTCTTGTGAGGTCGGCGCGGTGAATGTCCGCACCAGAGGTGGTGGTGTAACCCTCGTTGAAGACGAGATAGAGCACATGCATCGCCGCTCTTAGTCGCTGGTCGAGCTCTTCGGGTGGTGGCATCGAGAAGGCGGCGCCGGCTTCTCGGATGGTCTGCTTCGCGCGGCTGATTCGTTGAGCCATCGTCGACTCCGGTACGAAGAACGCGCTCGCGATCTCAGCGGTCGTGAGGCCACCGACCGCTCGGAGGGTGAGCGCGATCTGCGATGGTGGCGTCAGAGCGGGATGGCAACAAAGCAGGAGCAACACGAGCGTGTCGTCGCGACCAGCTGAACCATCTTCACCGAGTTCCTGAAGCGACTCGGCCGGAGGGGCGCCGAGCAATATCCGCTCCTCGCGTCGGCGACGAGCGCTCTCCGACCGCACGAGATCGATGAGGCGTCGATTAGCAACCGTGATCAACCAGGCGCGCGGATGGTCGGGCAAACCCTCGGCCGGCCAATCCCTCGCCGCACTGAGGAGCGCTTCTTGCACGGCGTCCTCGCAGACGTCGAGCGCACCGTGACGGCGGAGGAGCGCGCCGAGAACCTGCGGCGCGAGCTCGCGCAGCAGGTCCTCGATCTCGCCACGCGAACTCACATCTCGGTCCCGGCCTCGTGGAGGACCGGCCAAACCTCCACGGCGCTGTGGGAGGCAAAGGGGTAGTCCGCCACGACCTCAAGTGCCCGCGCCTCGCTATCGCAGTCGAGCAGGAAAAAGCTCGAGACGAACTCCTTGGCTTCGAGGTAGGGGCCATCGGTCACCGCCGGGACGCCATCTCGGACACGGACCGTCTTCGCTGTGAGCTCGTCACCGAGTCCATACGCGCCGAGCAGCTCGCCGGACTCGGCGTAGCGCACATTGAAGGCATTGACGCTCGCGATGGCCTCGCCGATTACGTCAGGAGCGAACGACTCCCACAACGCCTTGTTCCCGTAGATGATCGCCATGTATTTCATCGTTGTCCTCCTTCTGACGGTACCCCGTCGGTGCCGTCGGGGAGTTAGTCGGAGCCATGCCGTGGTTCTCGACATCGGATTCCACTACCGCTCAGGCATTCAAACGCGCATGCGACGTGTACCCCGATGTTGATCACGGCGGCCGGTCTCCGACTACAGGGCACGGCCGCCGAGCGGGGTCCCAACTCGGCAGGAGACAGGACCATGACCATCACGACAAAGTGCGAACAAAGGCCGTGTTCGAAGTCGTCGGTGATCCAAGGCTGGTCGAGAGCTTGGTGTCGAACCGGATCGACAACGCATTGCGCACAACATCTCCGGCGGCGCCGTCGAAGTTGCGACACGGTCCGCCGGAGGGCGGACGGCTTTGTTCGTCAGCAACACGGGTCCGGTGATCCCGTCGGAGGATATTGACCTGCTGTTTCTGCCGTTTCAACAGATCGGAGCTGAACGAGTCCGTCACGTAATCAGACGTGGCCTCGGCCTCGCGATCGTCCGAGCTATCGCCGATGGCCATGAAGCGAAAATCAGCGCGAGTCCTCGCCCTGAAGGAGGTCTCGATATCGAGGTGACATTTCCTTAGAGGCACGGGATGGTCCGTCCTGATCGGTCGGGCCAGATTCCAGGTCGCTCTGAACACTCACAAGACTGCGCCCGCCTTGGCAGCGATCACCTACCCGGTGATGTGCCTACGGGCCGTACCGTCCTGATCGGTGTCGCCAGCTGCAGGTGCTCGCTGCGACTGGTCAGGCCTTAACCTCGTTGAGCGCCTGACAACGACGAATGAATCGGCGAGATGTCACGAAGGCAAAACGGCATCGGCTTCCACCTCCACAAGTAAGACGGGATCAATCAGCGCTCTCACTTCAACCATGGTGCTCGCTGGCCGGATGTCAGCGAAGAATTCGCCGTGTGCTTGACCTACCTCTTGCCACCGGCTGATATCCGTCACGAAGATGCGGGTACGAACTACGTGCTCTAAGTCGCAGTCAAGCCGTGCAAGTGCTTGGGCGATTCGTCGAATTGCCTCACGGGTCTGCTCGGCGATGTCGTCTCCCCCTACAGCACCGCCGTCCGGGAGCGCGGCAGTCGTGCCGGCCACAGCGATCCATTGTCCTGCTCGCACTGCGCGCGAGTAGCCGACTATCGGACCCCAAGACGTACCAGCTGGCACAAGCGAGATGTCGTCCATCTGGCCAGTCTCGCCCCCAAAACCTCTGTGTGCGAGAAGAGGCCCAGCACCGCGCCCCAGGTGATCTGGGCCTGACGCCGGATCAGAGCCGCCAGGCCGCCGCTCTCGGCGACGTTGCGTGCGGCGCGGCCCGCTCCCCTACCAGCGAACCTGCACGCGTTCGAGGAACATCGCGAGGGTAGACCCGTCACCTTCGACGGTGAGGTGCTCTCGTCCCGGTCGGTTCCACAACGACAGGTAGAGGTCGGCCGCGCTCCCGCTCACGGAGCAGTCGGCACCGTCTGACCCCTCACGGGTGTCGGTGCCCTCGGGGCCGATCTCGACGAGCCAGTCGCCAGGGTCATCCAAACAGCGAACCCGAAGGGTTCGCGGCGGGTCGGCGCGCAAGTTGACCTTGGGCCGGGGCACGAAGCACCTCAGCAACTCGTCCACGCCGTCCGCGGCGAACGACGGCAGAAGTGGCGAGAGCGCCAAGCCCGCGGCGAGCTCCGCGTCGACCCGGTGGACCGTCGTCTCGTGGGCCTGGCGACGTGACCACATCGCGAGCGGCGAGGGCGCCCGAAGGAATGTCCAGCAGGCCAAGTCGGGCTCCGCCTTCGCGAGCGCAGCGAGCAACGCCTGGTGGCCCTCGAGGAACCACTCGAGAAGCGAAGCATCGGACGGCCAGGCGCCGGCGAGCTCCTCGAGGTCTTCGACGTCCCACGGCTCGCAACGCGGAGTGGCCACGATCCCGGTGGCCCACCGGTGGACGCCGCCTTGGTGACGGACGAGGTCACGCACGACCCAGTCCGGACAGCTGGGCACCTCGGCGTCGGGTCCCGAGACCGCTGCGGCAGCGGCGAGGCGCCGGCCCTCGATCTCCAGTGCTGTGAGGTGCTCGGCAACCTCCATTTTCACAATGTAGTGCCACCTCAATCCCCGTTTTGGAGGCGTGGACGCGTCGCTTCTCGGGATGGTCGTGCGAGCGTTGCCGATGCCAGCGCGGGTGATCGCAGCCCACCTGCCGATCTCGAGGGAGTCCCACGTTCCCGGACCCGACGTCCCAGGTAGCCTCGGTGGATGTCACGCGTGCTCTCGGGCATCCAGCCCTCCGGCGTCCTGCACCTCGGGAACTACCTCGGTGCGCTGCGCCGATGGGTGCAACGCCAGGACGTCGACGACGCCTACTTCTGCATCGTCGATCTCCACGCTCTCACCCTCGACATCGAGCCCGAGGCACTGCGCTCCCAGACCCTCGACGCCGCCGCCAGCTACCTCGCCGCGGGCCTCGACCCTGACCGCGCGGTGCTGTTCGTCCAGAGCCACGTCCCCGAGCACACCTCGCTCTCCTGGCTGCTCGAGTGCACCGCCTCTTACGGCGAGCTGTTGCGGATGACCCAGTTCAAGGACAAGGGAAAGGGCCAAGCGTCGGTGCGGGCGGGGCTCCTCACCTACCCGGTGCTGATGGCCGCCGACATCCTCGTCTACGACGCCCAGCGCGTCCCGGTAGGCGACGACCAGCGTCAGCACATCGAGCTCGCCCGCAACCTGGCGATCCGCTTCAACGGCCGCTACGGCGAGACCTTCGTGGTGCCCGCGGCGGACATCCCCGACGTCGGCGCCCGGATCATGGACCTCCAGCAGCCGACGAAGAAGATGTCCAAGTCGACGAGCACCCCCCAGGGTCTGATCAACCTCACCGATTCACCCGACGAGATCGCCCGCAAGGTCCGCCGGGCGGTCACCGACACCGACAACGAGGTGCGCTACGACACCGAGGCCAAGCCCGGCATCTCGAACCTGCTCGAGATACTCGCCTCGGCGACTGGCGCCGGCCCTGACGAGCTCGCTGATCGCTTCTCCGACTACGGCAGCTTGAAGGGCGCGGTCGCCGAAGCGGTGATCGAGCTCTTGCGCCCCGTGCGCGAGAGCTATGAGGAGCTGTCCTCGGACCCGGGAACGGTGCGTGCTGCGCTAGCCAAGGGGGCCGAGAAGGCCCAGTCGGTGGCCGGACCCGTGCTGGCCCGCGCCCAGGACGCGGTCGGCCTGCTCAAATGAGCAGAGAAGGGCCGGCGCTGCTGAGGGCGGCCGGTCTCAGCTGAAGGCGGCTCTGGGCCGCTGTACGGACCCATTGGACGCGGGCCTCGTCTCGGGAAGCGCCCAGCTCACACAGGCACAACGGAGAGGGCCCGATGACCCACTCAGTTGAAGACGACGTTGAACCAGCCGGTTATCGCCTCGTTGAGCAGCCAGGTGATCGCGCCCTGGAAGACGAAGACGAAGAGGAAGACCGCGAGGATCATCGCCGAGCGGATCCGGTAGTAGCCGGGGAGCAACGAGGCGGGCAGCAGGCGCTCGAGCAGGGCCGAGCCGTCGAGCGGGGGAATGGGGATCAGGTTGAACGCGGCGATGATCGCGTTCGCCTCGCCGAACACCCAGAGTAGGTCGTAGCCGACCGGCCAATGGTCGGGCTGCCCGTAGACAACGACGCTGCTCAGGTCGTGGGTGGCAAAGCGCAGGGCGAAGCCGGCGGCGAGGGCCAGCAAGATGTTCGTCGCCGGGCCCGCCAGGCTCACGAGCACCGACTGGTTACGGGGGTGGCGCAGGCGCGAGACGTCGACGGGAACGGGCTTGGCCCAGCCGAAGGCGCGTCCCACCGTGACGATCAGGATGAGCGGGAGCAGGATCGTGCCGATCGGGTCGATGTGGCGCAGTGGGTTGAGCGAGAGTCGCCCTGCGCGCTTGGCGGTGTCGTCCCCACACCAGTTCGCCACCACGCCGTGGGAGACCTCGTGGAGGATGATCGAGGGGACGAGCACGATGAAGAACAGCAGGCTGTCGCGGGAGATCACGTGGTGACGAACCACGACGTAGATGACGGCCGCCAGCACGGCGCCGCCCCCGATGACCCAGGGGCCGTAATGGTTCAGGTGGGCAGCGGGGCGCCGGCGGGGCGCGACGCTCGGTCCAGGGCCGTAGTCGGACACGTCTCGACGCTAGGCGGTGGGAGCTGGTCGGATCAGCGCGACGCGGAGGCGCAGCGGATGCAGGTCTTCACGGCCGGCATCGCCTCCAGGCGGGCGGGGACGATCTGTTCCCCGCACCGCTCGCAGACCCCGTAGGTCCCCTGACCCAGCTTGCCGAGGGCGCGCTCGACGTCGGCGAGGGCGTCTCGAAGCTCCCGGGCGAGCGCCTCGGCCTCACCCCGCTCGGCGGTCACCTGGCTGGTGTCAGCGAAGTTCGAGTCGTAGGCCAGACCCGCGCCCAGGCCTCCAAAGCCCAGCTCCGAGAGCTGGCCCGCAAGGGAGGCGCGCTCCTCTTCGAGGAGCGCCCGGTAGTCGATAGTTGGGGCCTCATTCGCCACCAGGCCACCATACTTTCTCGCTGCACCAGCCGTTCACCGGGAGTTTGTTTTCCGGTCACCCGGTTGATCCGGCGCGCCGGGCCCGCGGATGGGCGGCGAGGTAGGCCCGATGCAGGTGCTCCTGGGACACCTTCGTGTAGATCTGGGTGGTCGTGATCGAGGCGTGGCCGAGCAGCTCCTGGACCACTCGGACGTCGGCCCCGTGGTCCAACAGGTGCGTGGCGAAGCTGTGCCGCAGCACGTGCGGGCTCACCTTGTCGGCCAGCCCGCAGGAGAGCGCCGCGGCCCGCACGACGTCCCAGATCGCCTGGCGGCTCATCCTTCGGCCCCGCGTCGAGCAGAAAAGCGCCACGGCGTCGGAACGACTGATCTTTCGTCCTTCCTGGAGACACGGCCGGCCCTGCGGGCCGAGCCACGCTTCGAGGGCCGCTCGGGCGTAGCGCCCGAGCGGGACGATGCGCTCCTTCGATCCCTTCCCGAAGGCGCGCACGAGGCCACCCTCCTCGGTGGTGCCCGGAAAGTCCAGGTCGGCGAGCTCCAGGCCGGCGAGCTCGGAGATCCGAAGACCCGTTGCGTAGAGGGTCTCGAGCACCGCCCGGTCGCGCAGCGCCTTAGGACCCTCGCCGGGCACCGCCGCGAGCAGCCTCGCCACCTCCTCTTCGGAAAGGGCTTTCGGCAGACCAGCGGGAACACGGGGGCGGCGCACCTCGGCGGCGGGATCGCTCGGCAGGCCGCGCTCGTCGTGGCAGAAGCCGTGCAGGCCCCGGATGGCCACGAGCGCTCGGGCCCGGGTCGAGGGGGCGAGCCCCGACGCGGAGAGGAAGGCCAAGTAGTCCTCGATCGCCGCGGGGTCGACCTCGGCCATGCTCAGGTGCCTTGCGGCGAGGAACTCCTCGTAGCCGGCGAGATCACGGCGATAGGCGGCGATCGAGTTCAGGGCCCGACCCTTTTCGACCGCCAGGTAGGACAGGAACTCCTCGGAGTCCGGGCCGAGCGCAGCCGGCGTCTCAGTCCCCTGCGGTGATGGCCTCGGCCCGGCGTCGGGCGAGGAACCGCTCGGTCATGGCAAGGGCGATGATCGTCTTGCCGTCGATCAGCGTGCCCTCCTCCACAAGGTCCCAGAACTGTGAGAGCCGGATGCGCTCTTGGGCCATGTGCTCTTCCTCGATACCCTCGAGGGAGGTGCCGACCTCGGTCAGGCCCTCGGCGAGGAAGCAGTACGTCCGCTCGTCGGTGAAGCCCGGTGAGTTCACGAAGGAGCCGAGCTCGACCATGCTCTCGGCGACGACGCCGACCTCCTCACGGAGCTCTCGACGGGCCGCAGGCTCTCGCTCCTCGCCGGGCACGTCCAACTTGCCGGCTGGCAGCTCGAGCACCGTCGTGCCGAGCGGTGCCCGGTACTGGCGCACGCAACGGACGGTGTCCTCGTCGTCCTCGAGCGCCACCACGCACACGGCGCCGAGGTG
>JAODBN010000139.1 GCA_025463965.1 Acidimicrobiaceae bacterium | reverse complement strand
CCGGCAAAACCCGTCGCGCGGACGGCGGACATCACCGCGCGGACGACCGGCAGCTGCATTGGCAGCATGACGGCCAGCCCCGCCGAGCCGATCGCGCGGGCGACGTCGTCCGTGCGGCCGACGAGTGCCCACGGCGACATCAGCGACGCGCACTGGACGATCACGTCCGTGTTGCCGTCGGCCAGGAGCGCTTCGACCGCTGATTGGTCTGTGCAGTCGGCGACGATGAAACGCGCCGCGACGTCGGTCGTCGACTGCACCATGCCGACGGCGTCCTCACCGGCGGCGGCCGGCACTCCGGCGAGCACGAGCTCGTGGACGCCCGGCGTGCATGCGAGCCCCGCCATGATCCGCGCCCCCATGTCGCCGGGGCCGATGACGAGGACGCGGGCCACGCAGTGAGCCTAATTCGTCGGAGGTGTTCGATTCGCCCAACGCGGGTACTCGCCGGAGCGCACCCGAGACCCTGGAGGACGAAAACCATGCTGTCGCCTGCTTCGAAGCTGCTCGCTCTACTCGTCGTCCTCGCGTCCGTCCTGGCGGTGGGTGCACCGGCCAAGGCGGCCCCGCCGACGCTCGCGCAGCTCGCCGCCAGCAAGCTCGGCCTCTCCTGCTCGAACGTCACCACCTCGGACAACGTCACGTACGTGAAGTGCTCCGGAAAGATCGCGAGCTTCGACGGGATCGGCCTCGACACGGACATCTCCATACCGCTCAACGCGACGCGGGCCGCCCCGACGCTCGTGATGCTCCACGGCTGGTCCCAGGACAAGACCTTCTGGGAGTCCGACACGACGGCGGGCGACGGCGCCGGCTCGTGGCACTGGAACAACGTGTGGTTCGCGTCCAAGGGGTGGGTGGTCGTTAACTACACCGCGCGTGGCTTTCAGCAGTCCTGCGGCGTGACCGATCAAGACGCGAACTGCACGCCGAACGGCTACACGCATATCGCCGACCGGCGCTTCGAGACCCTGGACTCGCAGACCTTGCTCGGCAAGCTGGTGGACGCCGGCATCGCGGCCCCGAAGGAGCTGGCGTCGACGGGCGACTCGTACGGCGGCGGCCAGACCTGGCTGCTCGCGACGTCGCTGCCGTGGCGGAGCCCGAATGGCACGACGCTGCAACTCGCCGCGGGCGTGCCGATGTACGGGTGGACAGACCTGCTCGACTCCCTCGCTCCGAACGGCCGGGCCACACTCGCCGTCGACCAGCCTGCGAACCACGAGACCCCGTATGGGATCCCGAAGGAGAGCTACGTCGCCGGGTTGTGGGCGGTGGGCCGGGCGGAGGCGAACGGCCGCTACGACGAGAATCCCGCCGACTTCGGGACGAACCTCGACGAGCAGCTCCAGCGCGAGCAGCAGGGCGAGCCATACGACCCGAGCATCGACCCGGGACTCCAGGCGACCGTCGAGTCGTTTCGGTACCGCGACGCCTTCGAGGCGACCGACTACTTCGCTGCGCTGCAGGCCGGGACGGTGCGCCCGGTGCCGGTGCTGTCGGTTCAGGGCTGGACCGATCCGCTGTTCCCGGTGGTGCAGACGCTGCAGATGTTCCGCAAGCTGAAGGCGGCCGATCCGAGCTATCCGATCCAGATGGTGTTCGGCGACGTCGGCCACTCGAACGCGCAGAACCCGGCATGGCAGTGGCAGCGGATCAATACGCTCGCGTACGGGTTCCTCGCGGCGAACGTCCTGGGACAGAAGAGCCTTGCGCCGCCGAAGCAGGCGTACTCACTCCAGACGGAGTGCAGTGGGACGGCCCAGCCGGCGACGATCGCCGGAGCGTGGGACTCGCTGGCGAGCTCGAACGTGGAGCTCACGTCGACCACGGCGGCGACGACGTCATCGGCCGATCCGAACGGTGCCGACGGCGCCGACAGCGACCCCATCGCGAACAGCGGCTGCCGCACCGAGGAGGCGAACACCACGGACCCCGGCGCCGCGTACTACTCGTTCCCGTCGACCGGCGAGCACCTGCTCGGCCTTCCGACCGTGCATCTGCCGTACACGCTGACCGGGCAGGACGCGACGGTCGCGTTCAAGCTCTGGGACCAGAAGCCGGATGGCTCGAAGACGCTCGTCACCCGCGGCGAATACTGGCTCTCGACGGCCGCCGGGGATCCCGCCACCGGAGTCCTGAAGACGTACCTCTACGGCAACGACTGGGTGTTCCCGGTGGGCGACACGATCGTCCTCCAGATCACGCAGAACGACGCCCCGTACCTCCGTCCCGACAACGAGCCGTCGGTGATCGACTGGTCGGGGGTGACGCTGGACCTTCCGACGCACGGGTCTTGAGAGAAGGGTTCCTGCTGCCGCCGAAGTCTCAAACGAATGCGCCGTCTCAGCGCGGATACTCCTCCCGGAACTCGATTACCGTTCCCCCTGGGGAGGTATCGAAGTAACACCACCGGCAGCCGTTGAACACGGCTCCGACGAGCATCGGATGACCTTGAGCTTTGAAGGTCTCGACCATCTCGTCATAGTTGGATACGCCAAGTGCAATGTGGTGAATGCCTTCGCCCTTCTCGGCGATGAACTCCGACCAGATGGACTTGTCATCGAGCGGCTGGAGCAACTCGAGAGTGAGAGGCCCGAATTTGATGAAGACGAGACGGACCCCGAATGGCTCGCCCGAGATCATCTCGTCTGCTGTCGGCCGATAGTCGAAGACCTCCGGCTGTCCGATGTTCCACGTCTTGGAGAGCAGGACGGCCGTCGCTTCAGCGTCCCGCACGGCGATTCCGACGTGGCTCAGGTTCGTCAACTGAATCTGACCGTTGTCGAGCTTCCAACTCATCGGATCCTCCGATCCACGGTTCGTTTGCGTGGCTCCAACTCGACTAGCCGAGCGAGACTCCGTCGGCCAGCGCCGAGACGTAGATCGCCCATGCCGTCGCCCCTGCGTCGGGCTTGCCCTTGGCCCGCTCCCCGATCCACCCCGCTCGTCCATGTCGGGGAGACATGCCGGTCGTCTCTTCTGCTCCAGAAGCGGCCGCCGCGGCAGCGCTCCTGAAGATGTCGATCACGTCCTGGCCCTTCGACGCAGCGCACTCCGCGGCGTCTGCCGACGGGAACATCGCATCGAGGACCGTGCGCTCGCCCGGCTTCGCCTTACCCCGGTCGGACACGGCCTTTTGAGCAGATCGAAAGAACGTTGCGACGTCGGCCGGGGACAGAGCTTCGACGCCCTCCAGCTCCCGCCCAGCCATTATGTGAGCCCACGCAAGGAGCGTTCCGATCGTCGACGGCGCCTTACGCGCCAACTCGTTCCCCACTTCGACGAGCATCGCGCCTGGCGAAACCTCGCCAAGATCGGGCAGCTTCTCCGCAACCGCCTTGAAACCGGTTGCGAGGGTTGCTCCGAGGTCTCCGTCCCCAGCGGCGGCATCGAGCGCACAGAGCTCCTCGCTCGAGCCTGCGAAGCGATCGCAGGCGAGCAACAGGGATGCGCGGAGGCGGTGGCGGGTCAACTCCGGGACGCTCATCCGAGCATCGTCAGAGGCGCGTCGCCAGTCGCAGCCAAATAGCCCGCCAGCTCGGCGTCGAGGCGCATGAGAGAGATCGAGGCCCCGGCCATTTCCAGAGATGTCGCGTATTCACCGACGAACGCGCGCTTGATGCTGTGTCCGCGCTCGACGAGCGCTTCGTGAGCGCGCGCATAGAGGATAAAGAGCTCCTCCGGTGGTGTTGCGCCGAGCCCGTTGACCAAGACGGCGAAGTCGGAACTCTCAGGCGGATCGAAGTCCGCGACGAGCCGCGTGATGAGTGAATCTGCGACCTCGTTCGCCGACAGAAGCTGCCCCCGCTCCACACCAGGCTCGCCGTGGATCCCCATGCCGATCTCCATCTCGCCGGCGGGAAGGTCGAAGTTCGCGTGTCCCACCTCGGGGAGCACGCACGGGCCTACAGCTACGCCCATGCTGCGAGTTGCTGCCGCCGCTCGGGCGGCGACTGCCGCAACGTCGGCGAGACCCGCACCGCTCGCAGCGCACGCACCGGCCACCTTGTAGACGAAGTAGATCCCAGCGACTCCACGCCGCTCGTCCATCCGCTCGGGGGGCGCCGACGCGACGTCGTCCGAGACGCGCACCGTCGCGACGGGAATGCCTTCCGCGGCCGCAAGCTCTGCCGCGAGGTCGAAGTTCAAGCCGTCCCCGCTGTAGTTCCCATACACGTAGAGGACGCCCTTCCCTCCGCTGATCGCACGCGTCACAGCCAGCATCTGGTCGGCGCTCGGAGACGCAAACACGTTCCCGACCGCGCATCCGTCGACGAGGGCCCTCCCGACATATCCCACGAAGACAGGGAGATGGCCGGACCCTCCACCGGTGGCGATTGTCACCCGGCCGTCGAAGTCCCCGGCCGCGCTCACGATCGCCCGCGGCTCGTCCGGAAGTTGTCGCACTCGCTGGGGAAAGGCGAGCACGAGCCCTGCGAGCATCTCGTCTACGAACCGGGATGGCTCGTTGATGAGCTTCCTCATCGGCATCGGCTCTTTGCCTGGACGGCCGAACAGCCCACTACGTAAAGGGCCGCCCGGCCGCATCGCTTGACACTTCGATCCCGAATCGAGTACAAAGTCCTAGCGAGTATACAAGTCACACAAGAGTGCCAAGAGACAGCGGAGGGCGAGGAGCCAGGGCTCGTGACGATCAACCCAAAATGGCAGTCGGCCAGCGCGGCGCCCTCCTCTCCGGTCGAGGAACGCCTCGCTGTCGTGGGCCTCGGGACGCGTGAGTCGCCCGCGGGCAGCGACTTCGAGTTGCCGCTCTTGACCAACCGGAAGGAGGCGACACGCTTCTTCGGCCAAGCCCGGCATAGACACATGCCGGCGGGGATTACTTCCGAACTGTAAATGGCTTCACGGCCAGCTTCGCGCCGGTAGCGAAGAGGCTGTGAGCTAAGGAGGAGGGATTCAACCGTGAAAGGTAAGCGGAGGGTCACAGCGGCGACGATCAGCGCGCTCTGCATCGTCGGAGTTCTGATCGCCATGAGCGCAAGTTCTGCGAGCGCGAGTCGTACTCACAGCACAAAGAGTGCAGCGCCTTACGTCATCGGGTTCACCAGCGACTTCACGAGCAACTTCGGCTACCTCGGGCTCGGTCTGAAGTCCGGCCTCAACGCGTACTGGGACTACGTCAACAAGCACGGCGGCATCAATCACCACCCGGTGAAGATGATCGCCGACGACGACGACAGCCAGGTCAACCGCGGCGTCGCCAACGTCACGCAGCTGATCACGCAGGATCACGCGATCATGATCGCGGGTGTGATGTACAGCGTTATCTGTACGGCAAATGTCCCGGTCCTGACCCAGTACAAGGTCCCGGAGATTTGCGGTCTCGCAGAGTCGTCCACGGTCCGTCCTGCGAACCCCTGGGTCTTCGCGACCCTCGTCGATCAAGCCGCATATGCGGTGCCCATGATGAACATGGCGCGGATCCTGATGCAGAAGGCCCATCCGGGAGATAAGAGCATCCGCATTGCTGTGCTCTTCTCGACGGGATCGGCAGCCATCAACCAGTGGAATGACGAAATCCACAGCATCGCCCAGCAATGGGGGTGGAACAACGTCACCACGCAGATCGTCCCGATCAGCGCGATCGACATGAGCAGCGAGATCTCGAACGTCATCGCGTCAAAGCCGGACGTCATGCTCCTCGGCGCAGGCAACGATGCCTGGGTAACAGCAGGGATGAACCAGCTGAAGGCGGCGGGCAATCCGTTCCCAGTGGTCAGCTATGACGTTCCAGCATGGACAACCGTCCAGGCGATCAATGACAAACAGTTCTACTACCTCTCCGCCCTTGGTTATGGGGCACCGAGCTCCAAGGAGCCGGGTATCAGTCAGTTTGTGAGGTTGGCGAATGCGGAAGGCGTGAATCCGAACGCTGCATACGTCTTGCGCGGCTACCTGCAGGGCTTGATCATCGGTAACGCACTTCAGCGGTGCGGGTGGCCCTGTTCGGGAGTGAAGCTCCAGGCTCAGCTCAACAAAACGCACTTCAACACAAAGGGCATCATCAGCGGCAATGTCAACCTGAGTCCAACGAACCACCAACCCGTCACTTCGCTCGGTGCGTATCAATGGCTACAGCCCTTTGCCGCGCCGACGCTCGTCCTCGGCCGGCTGAGAGTCGGCAATCAGTAGTAGGTAGTTCCGGACGAGGGCGCGCGGCCAAGAGGCCGCGCGCCCTCGTCCGCTCACATCGAGTACATCGCCCGCTACCCAGGGCATCCGAGGGGTCAATCTCGAACTAACTGGCGTGCTCGGCCCAACGGGCCAGGTGGAACGCAGTGACTACAGCGAACTTGCTCATAGCAAACACGATCGTCCTCGGAAGCCTTTACGCGCTCATGGGGATCGGATTCGTGACGTTGTTCCGATCAACAGGCGTCGTCAACTTCGCGCAAGGCTCTTTCATGGTCGTCGGCGCGTACGCCCTTTATTCGTGCACGGCCAGCCTCCATCTCCCCTTCTTCGTTGCGTTCGTCATCGCAGTGTTGATCGTGTCGGCCATCGGGGCCGTCGTCTACGCCGCCTTTCTCCATCGGCTCACGGGAGCAGACCTCTTCGTGACCGTCATCGCCACGCTAGGCCTCAGCATTGTTGTGCAGACCGCGACCTCGATGATCTGGGGAGCCAATGAGCGCCCGCTGCCCGTGTTTTTCCGGGCCGGCACGTTTTTCTCCATCTTCGGCGTCCAATTCACTCGGGTGGACGCGCTCGCGGTGATCGCTTCGATCGCGCTCATCGCCTGCTTCGAGCTTGTGCTGCAGCGAACCTCGCTCGGCGTTCAGACTCGGGCGGTCGCCGATTCGACACAGCTTGCGGCCCTGATGAAGGTCCGCGTACACGCGGTGTCGGCGATGGCGTGGGCTATCTCGTCGCTTTGTGCCGCGATCGCCGGAATCGCGATCGCGCTTCAGGTCGGGGCGGTCGACCCGGTGTCGGTCGGCCAGGTCGGCCTCTTGGTGTTCCCCGTCGTGATCGTGGGAGGCGTCGACTCGCTCAAAGGCGCCATGGCGGGCGGCGTGCTCATTGCCGCGATCCAGAACCTCGTGCTTCAGTACCTTGGCGGAAGCTGGGTCGACCCGATGGCCTACGCAGCGCTGCTGCTCATGCTCCTCCTGCGGCCGACTGGACTCTTCGGGTCACGCGCCGTCATAAGGATCTGACGCCTATGAGCGCCGTACCTTTCAACGGTTTCGATGCGCTGCAGCGTCTGCGCGGCCTTTTCGCCTCGGCCACGGGCTGGCTGGCGCTCGCCGCCGCGATCCTGTGGGTGACGTATGGCGGGAACGACTTCGACCGCTATGTCGCCGGCCTCGTCGTCATCTATGCGATCAGCGCTCTCGGCCTCGATTGGATCCAAGGACGAGCCGGCCAGGTCTCGATCGGAAGCGCCGCCTTCATGGCGATCGGCGCCTACGTCACCGCAACGGCCTCCGAGCACGCCGTCCCCCTTCCCGGCGCACTCGCCCTGGCCGCCGTCGCCGGCGGCATTGTCGGGTTGATTTTCGGCCTTCCTGCGCTGCGCCTGCGGGGCCTCTATCTCGCGCTCTCCACTTTGGCGCTTCAGTTCTTCACCCAGTACGGCAGCCTTGAATACGAGTCGAGGACCCAGCACTACGCGGGTTTCCCGCTGCCTGAGCCGGCGATCGGCGGGTTCACGTTCCGGGGGCGCTCGCTCTTCCTCGGGCTGGCCGCCCTTCTCGTCCTCGTCATCGTCGGCCTGCGCAACATCTACGCGCGAGAGCCCGGGCGCATCTGGCTGGCGGTCAAGGAGGGAGAGGTCGCGGCCGCGGTCATGGGCATCGACGTCCGCCGTTGGAAGCTCACCGCATTCGTCCAGAGCTCCGCGCTCATCAGCTTCTCCGGCGGGTTGCTTGCCTACTACACGCGCAGCGTCTTCGACTCGACGTTCTCGCTGACGTTCGCCCTGACCTTCGTCTCGATCATCATCATCGGCGGCCTGGGCTCGATCGCGGGAGTCGTCGCATCTGCGACGCTCGTGACGGTCGCCCCATACGTCCTCTCGAATCTCACGAGCCGCCTTCCGACCTCGCTCCCTGCTTCAGTCTGGCTCAGCAATAACATCTACTACGTCAATAACGCCATCTTCGGCATCCTCGTGCTCGCCTTCCTCCTGTATCAGCCGCAAGGCTTGGCAGGACTGTTCTCCTCGACCGGCCGGCGCATCGAGCGGCGCATGCAACGCCGTTCGCAGACGGCGGAGCAGCCCGAGCGTGCGACGCATGTCGAGGATCGCCCCTCGCCGGCAACGGCGTCCGAAGACTCCCGGCCCCCGGAAACAGTCGTCCTGCAGCTCCATCAGGTGGGTCTAACGTATGCCAGCGGCGCGAGAGCGCTCAACAACGTCGGCCTCGCGATCGGGGCCGGGGAGATCGTCGCTCTCATTGGCCGCAACGGCGCAGGGAAGACGAGCACCC
>JAODBN010000134.1 GCA_025463965.1 Acidimicrobiaceae bacterium | reverse complement strand
CTGCACGAGCTGGACGACAGCCGCAAGGGAGATGGCCAGGGGGGCTGCGAGTTCACTGACCGAGGCGGGTCCCAACGTGAGTCGTTCCACCATGGAGCGCCTGCTCTTGTCGGCCAGCGCCTGGAAGGTCCGATCCAGGTCCACGGTTTGGTTAAGCATATACTTGACTATACGTCCAGGCGCAGCATAGTCAAGTATGTCCTTAACTCTTTGCCCGCCCCACTCGTGCCGTTCATGGACAGCCGCGACGTGTCGCGCGCGAGAGTCCTCCAGGTGTTTCGCACATCAGCCGCATGTCGAGGAGCCACCTACGGGCTCGGCACGCCGCGGCGATTCGGCGTCTGCGGCCACAACTTCGCAGGTGGCCCCCGTGCTCTCCGAAGAGAGCCTTGTCGGCGACGGGGACAGTCGAGCCCCGGCCGCCGCGGCGTCTGCGGAGGACGTACCCCGGCCGTCTGGTCGGCCTGGAGCTGGGTCGCGGCCGGCGAAGCAGTCGCTATCTCCTGGGAGGCAAGCTCTCCGCCGGCCCGGATTCTGCGGTGGCGTTCATGTGTTTCTCAGGGAACTCCCTGCCGAAGCGATGAGGCTCCGGGGGTCGAGGCCTGAGAGGAGGCGATCGTGCCGACGCCCGCCGTGCCGGCGAAGATCCTGGTCGTCGACGACGAACCATCGATTGCTGACTCCGTGGCCACCGTGCTGCACTACGAGGGCTACGAGGTCGCGGTCACCCACCTCGGACAGCGGGCGCTCGAGATGGCGCGCGAGCGCTCCTTCGATCTCATCGTTCTCGACGTCATGCTCCCGGACATCGACGGCATGGAGGTGACCCGGCGCATTCGGCTCGGGGGGATCGACGTCCCGATCTTGTTCCTCACTGCCAAGTCGACCGTGGCCGACCGAGTGGCCGGGCTCAGCGTCGGCGGCGACGACTACGTCTCGAAGCCGTTCTCGCTTGTGGAAATCGCCGCCAGAGTGCGCGCCATTTTGCGGAGGCGGCAGCTCCCGCTCGAGGACAGCAGGCTCAAGTTCTCCGACCTCGTCATGGACGAGGAAAGCCACGAAGTCTGGAGAGGCGATCAGGCCGTTCGGCTCACGGCGACGGAGTTCAACATCGTCCGCCTCTTCCTCCTCAACCCACGCCGTGTCCTGTCGAAGGATCAGATCATGGATCACGTCTGGAACTACTCCTTTGGCGGCAATCCGAGCATCGTCGAGACGTACATCGGCTACGTGAGAAAGAAGATCAACGCGCTCGGGCCGCCGCTCATCCACACGATCCGTCTCGTCGGCTACGTCCTTCGAGAAGATTCGTGAAACTGCGGCTGTCACTGCGGGCGCGCCTTCTGTTCGCCATCGGAGCGGTCTCGCTCCTCGTACTCGTCATCGCGGACGTGTCGGTGTACACGGCGTCTCGCTCCTACCTTTACGGCCAGGTGAACAACTCGCTCGCGGCCTCTCACCTACCGGTGCAGAGGGCCGCGGTGAACGCCGGCACCGGGCGAGATCCGGCGTTCGCCCCGGCCTCGGGACGTGGCCTCACCTTCAACTCCTCGCTCTTCTGCGCGATCGGGCGCGAGGGCGCTCCGGGCATGTTCATTGAGGTGCGGGCGGCGAACGGCTCGATCGTGCCGGGGGAGAAGTGCGTCGCCTACGAGGCAGGGCGCGTCGCGTACACGCCGAAGATCCCGAGCCACATCACGGGGTTCAAGCCGAACAAGACCGAGTTCCACGAGCCAACGACGTACTTCACGACCGCATCGACGACGGCGAGCGGCCCGCAGTTCCGCGTCCGGGCCTCGCGTCTCAGCGACGGTGGCGTCCTTATCGTCGCCATGCCGGTCAACGGCGTCTCGACCTCCCTCGCTCGGCTGCTCGCGCTCGAGCTCCTCGTGACGGCCGTGGCGCTCGCCGCCGCGCTCCTGCTCGGGCGCTGGCTCGTTCGAATCGGGTTGCGACCGCTGCGTGACGTCGAACGGACCGCCGACGCGATCGCCGCCGGCGACCTCATGCGACGCGTGCCCAACGCCAACACCAAGACCGAGGTGGGCCACGTCGCAACGGCCTTCAACGTGATGCTCGAGCGCATCCAGGCGGCCTTCCACGAGCTGCAGCTCTCCGAGAACCGATCCCGTCGCTTCGTCGCGGACGCCTCGCACGAGCTGCGGACTCCGATCGCCGCGGTGTCGTCCTATGCGCAGCTGTTCCAGCGCGGTGCTGCTGAGCGTCCCGAGGACCTCACCCGGGTGCTTGCCGGAATCGAGCGCGAGTCCGGGCGAATGACCCGTCTCGTCGAAGACCTCCTGTTGCTCGCCCATCTGGACGAGCACGAGCACCTGCTCGTCTTCGAGCGCGTCGAGCTCGCCGGGCTTGTCGCCGAGGCCATCGAGACGGCCACGACCGTGGGGCCGAAATGGCCCGTCCGACTCGACGCGGACGAGGCGGTCGAGGTGAGCGGCGATCATGTCGCGCTCCGACAGGTGGTGGACAATCTGCTCTCGAACGTGCGCGCCCACACCCCCGAGGGCACCTACACGCTGGTGCGCGTGATCAGCGAGGAGCGAGAGGCGACGATCGAGGTCATCGACACCGGTCCGGGACTCTCCGAGGATCAGGCGAGCGCGGTCTTCGAACGCTTCTTCCGGGCCGATCTCTCCCGGTCTCGCACGACCGGAGGGGCGGGCCTCGGGCTCGCCATCGTCGCTGCGGTCGTGGCCGCGCACGGGGGGCGTGTGGACGCCACGCCGCGACCGGGCGGGGGAATGGTCTTCTCCGTCCACCTCCCCTTGATCGAGGAACCTGCGGGCGATCGACATCCGGCGCCTGGAGCCGTGGAGTCTGGTCTCACCTCCGCGTCTCGGATCTAGGGCGCCGCCGGCCCGGGTCTTCCCGGCAGGCACCGGCCAAATGCCGGCACCGGCCAAATGCAGGCACCGGCCAAATGCCGGCACCGGCCAAATGCCGGCACCGGCCAAAGCCTGCATCGGCCAAAGCACCCGCACCTGCCAAAGCCCGCACCTGCCAAATGCCTGCACCGGCCAAATGCTGGCATCGGCGGATTGTTGGCACCGGCTGGCCCCATCTCGAAGAGTCGACGGCGCCCCGCTTCAGGCCCTCGGGAGAGGTGACCGCCTCTTCTGGGTGCGGGCGCGGAGCCTCCTGAGGACGGGCCGATTTTTTGCGCTTGCTTTCAGATGGGGTCGAACTCGCTCACAGGCCGCCTTTCTACGGTTCAGTCCCGTAACGACGCCGACCTAAGGAATCCTCCCGTGCAACAGCGATCCATTTGGCACCGTGGTCGACATGACCGGCGCGTGCTCCGTCATCTCCTCATCCCCTTCGCCCTGGCCGGGCTAGCGCTCGTTTTCGCGGCATGCGGCGGGGGATCGAGCGCGTCGAACACGACGACCTCGGGCGCCAAGTCGACGACGAGCTCTGGCGCGTCGTCTGGCTCCAAATCGTCCGGCTCCTCGTCGTCCAAGGCTTCGACGACCGCCTATCAAGCCTGTCTCAAGAAGAACGGGGTGACCCTGCCTTCGGGCGGGCGCGGCTTCGGAGGGGGGGCCCCCGGCGGAGGGACCGGAGGATCGGGAGCTTCGTCCGGGACTCGGCCAGCCGGAGGTGCCGGTGGTGGGGCGTTCTCCAACCCCAAGTTCCAGAAGGCCTTTGCAGCCTGTGCCAGCCTGCGCCCGAAGGGGTCCGGAGGATTCGGGGGCGGCTTCGGCGGTGGCGGGGCCAACACCGCGGCGCTCGCCGCCTATCGGAACTGTCTCAAGCTCCATGGCGTGACGCTCCCGACCCGGTCCAGCTCCAGCACCGCGGGTTCGTCCAAGCCGTCGACCCTCAACCCTTCGAACCCGACCGTAAAGGCCGCACTCACCGCATGCGCGGCCCTTCGGCCGAAGCCCACGGCGGCGGCCGGCTCGACCACCACCACCACGGCGAGCTGAGGAGCAGGCGAGCGACATGAGCATCCGCCAAAGAAAACTCTGGTCGAAGACCTCGCTCTTCTCCGGCATGGCCGTCGTCGCCATCGGCCTGGCCGCCGGCTTCGGTCTGGATTCGGTCTATGGAGGCACCGGGGCGACCGCCGCGAGCGTGACGAGGACGGCGACCGTGACACGCGGCACCGTGCAGTCGAGCGTCACGGCGTCCGGCAACATCAGTTCCGCGACGACGACCTCGCTCAGCTTCTCGACGAGCGGGACCCTGACCGCGGTCAATGTGGCGGTCGGTGACAAAGTCACCAAGGGAGAGGTGCTGGCGAGCATCGACGCCCAGCAGGCACAGCAGAGCCTGTCGTCGGCCCAAGCGGCCCTGGTCTCTGCCGAGGACAACCTCGCAACCGCGCAGGCCGGCGGGACCTCGGCACAGATCACCCAGAACGCTGCGAGCCTGGCGTCTGCGAAGCTGACGCTGCAGTCGGACGAGCAGCAGCTCGCCACCGATGAGACGGCGCTCAACACCGCGAAGAACCAGCTGAAGACCGACCAGCAACTCGGCTGCCCCGCCAACTTCTCGTCGGGGTCCGCCAGCACCTCGACCGGCTCGGCGGGCACCTCCTCCGGATCCGCTGGCACCTCGTCGGGCTCCGGCGGTACCTCGTCGGGCTCGGCCGGGACCTCGTCGGGCTCGGCCGGGACCTCATCTGGCTCTGGCGGCACCTCGTCGGGGACCAGCGCATCGGGCGCCGGAGCAGCAGGCGTCTCGGCGCAGGCGACGACCGTCAGCAGCACGACCACGGTCGACACGACACCGACGACCAGCAGCACGACGACCACGCTCCCCACCACGGCGCCCGCCGTGACGAGCGCGCCCGCTACCGACATCTCGACGAAGGAGGCGACGCTCAACGGCACCGTCAACGCGGGAAACGAGGCAACGACCTACTCGTTCCAGTACGGCACGACCACCGCGTACGGGTCGACCAGCTCTTCGTCGAGCGCCGGATCCGGAGGGACGACCGCCTCGGTGAGCATCCACATCAAGGGCCTCGTTCCCGGCAGGACCTATGACTACCGAATCGTGGCCACGAACTCGCTCGGCACGAGCTACGGCTCGGCCTTGAGCTTCACCACGACGGCCCCGCCGACGGCGACCACCGGATCGGGGAGCTCGGCTGCGACGAGGTCGACCACCCTCACCGGCACGGTCAACCCTGGCGGCGTCGACACGAGCTACTACTTCGAATACGGCACCTCCACCGTGCTGAGCAAGCGCACTGCCACCGTCTACGCGGGCGCCGGCACGACTCCGGTCTCGGTGAGCACCATCGTCTCCGGCCTGAACCCCAACACCACCTACGACTTCCGGCTGGTCGCGACCAGCTCGCTCGGCACCGCCAGGGGGCTTCGCAGCACCTTCTCCACGGCACAGAGCGGATGCACGGCGGACCAGACGGCAATCACCACCGACGAGCAGACGATCTCGCGCCAGCAGCTGACCGACCAGCAACAGCAGCAGAACATCACCTCGATCCAGGCAGGGACCGCGACCAACTCGTCCACGATCGTCCAGGATCAGGCGGCGGTCGCTGCTGACCAGACCACGGTGAGCAACGACCAGCAGTCCCTCAGCCAGACCACGCTCACCGCGCCGGTCGACGGCACGGTGACGGCGGTGAACGGAACGGTCGGCGAGTCCGTCAGCGGGAGCACCTCGGCCTCCTCGGGCTCGGGATCGACTTCAGGGTCCACCGGCGGGGCGTCCGGCGCCGGAGGTTCCGGCGCAGGCGCTTCAGCAAGCTCTGCATCATCGAGCTCTTCGTCCTCGTCCTCCGGCTTCATCACGATCACGAACGTCAACCAGCTCGAGGTGGTTGCCGGCTTCGCCGAGGCCGACATCTCGAAGATCGCCGTCGGCAACCCCGCGACAGTGACGCTCGCCGCCCTGACCAACAGCGAGCTGAGCGGGCAGGTGCTGGCGGTGTCGCCGACCTCGACGGTCTCGAGCAACGTCGTCACCTACAACGTCACGATCGCCATCCAAGCTCCTCCATCCACCGTGAAGATCGGGATGACCGCGAACGTGAGCGTCATCACCGCTTCGAAGAGTGACGTGCTCGAGCTGCCGAGCGCCGCGGTGACCACGACGGGCACGACCTCGACGGTGACCCTTGACCAGAACGGCAAGCAGGTCACCCAGCCGGTCGTGGTCGGACTGGTCGGGAGCTCGACCACCCAGA
>JAODBN010000012.1 GCA_025463965.1 Acidimicrobiaceae bacterium | reverse complement strand
GTCAGCCTCTCGGCTGCCGACCCACTCAACCTCACCGGCGGCATCCTCCCCGGGCCGCGCGTGCCCGCCGTGCGGGGCCGGACCCTCGTGCTGCGCGACGGGGTGCCCGTCGACCCCGACGCGCTCGATCCGCGTCAGCTCGTGATCTCCCCGGCGGCTTCCTGATAACTCGGGCCGATGTTGATGACAGAGAGGCGTTGAGAGGCGTTGAGAGGCGTTGAGCGGCGTTGCGCCGCCCGGGCCCGGCGGGAGCCGGACAGCGCCCGAGTGTCCAGGAGGACGCGATGCACGAGTGGTATCAACGGAGAGGGGAGGGCCCTCGAGGCCGCTCCCACCGGGGCGGCGGTCACGGCTTTGGCCCCGAAGGGTTCCGCGGGTTCGGCCCTTTCGAGGCCTTCTTCGGCGGCGGTGCCGGCGGAGGCGGTCCCTTTGGCGGTCGCGGCCGGGCCCGTCGCGGTGATGTCCGCGCGGCGGTGCTCATGTTGCTGGCCGAGCGCCCGATGCACGGCTACGAGATCATCCAGGAGCTAGAGGCGAGGACCAACGGCCTGTGGCGACCAAGCCCTGGCTCGGTCTACCCCACCCTCCAGCTGCTGGAGGACGAGGGCCTCGTCGAGTACGAGGAGGACCGGGGCAAGCGCAGCTTCAGCCTCACCGAGACCGGGCGCCAAGCGGTCGCCGAGCGCCAGGGCCGGCCCGCACCCTGGGAAGAGGTGACGGCCGGGGCCGATCCGGGTCCCGCTCACCTGAAGGAGGCCGTCATGCAGTTCTTCGGCGCCCTCGCGCAGGTCTGGCGGACCGGCACGCCGGCCCAGCAGCAAGAGGCGGAGCGCATCATCGCGGACGCGCGTCGCCGCATCTACACGCTCCTCGCCGAAGAGGAGTGAGCGTCACAGGCGAACGGCGGCGGTACGACCTGCCGAGCAACCGACTCCATGCGACTGTCGGTTGCCTCGGCGGGGCCCGCCGCTGGTTCTCACTCCCGACGGCGCTCTCGCCGCGCGGCGCAAGCGCTCAGGCGGAGACCTTGGAGTAGGCAACCGAGCTGGAGGGAGCGACGACGTTGATCTTCTCGCCCCACTTGCTGAACTGCACGAGCTCCGAGCCGCTCCCGTCGAGCGCGGTGCCGGTCTCGCTGATCGGCAGCGGGTTGCCGGAGGTCGGGAGGAGCAGGCTGTCACGCACCTTGGTCGTGGTGCCCGTCGGCGTGACCGTCCACGTCAGCACGTAGACCTTGTGGCCGCCCGAGGTCGAGGTGGTCACCTTGGTCGACTGCCCCGTGGGCAGCACGGTGGTCGGCAGCCCGGTCAGCGTGCCCTCCTGCTGGAAACCCTTGTACTGGGTCGAGCCCTTGGCGAGCGAGACCCAGCGACCGTTGATCTTCTTCACCACGGTGGACGGGAGTCCGAAAAGGGTGGTGAGGCCAGAGCTGTTCCCCTTGAAGTAGGCGAATGACGGCGTGAGGCGGACCGAGGCGGTAGCACTCCCGTAGGTGAGGACCTGACTGCCGGTCTTCACCCCCATGTCCGCCACGACCTTCTCGCTGTTCTTCGACGCCTTCTGGGACTCGACGACCTGGAGATGGACGCCGTGCTCAGCGAGGATCGCCTTCTTCGCCGCGCTGGCGAGCGAGGAGCCGCTGGGGGTCTTAGCGACTGTGGTGGCGCCAGCAGAGGCAGGCACGACTGCGAGAGCGGAGACGGCGGCGACGCCGGCGAGAAGCGACAGATGAATGCGGCGAACCATCTACCCAGCGTAGCGGGCCTGTGTCTGTGAGATTCTTGAGAGGCTCACCCGTGCCAATTCTGCGCGAACGCGTTGCGTCGAAGGCGCCGCCGACGCCGAGCCCCTTCCGACGCCAGCGCCTATTGCTGGAAGTGCTCGACCACGGCCTCGGGACGCACCTGGGCAGCGTCGGGATCCTGGCCGGAATCGCGCCGGGCGCGCCGCTGGGCGAGGAGGTCCCAGCACTGGTCGAGCTGCACCTGCAGTGAGCGCAGCTGGTCCTGTTCTTCGGGGCTGAGCGCCACTCCCACATGCGCCCTCTCCAGGCGGTGCTCCTCGTCGGCCAGGTGCGAGATCCTGGCCACGACGTCACGGTCGTCCATCGGTTGGCTCCTCTGCTTGCGCCGTCGAGCGCTCGGACACGGGCTCATGCAATCTCAAAAGGTGAGTGTAAGCACCTATGCCAAGGTGGCCACCCCGACCGAGCTCCCGATTGGCAGGCTCGCCCGGCGCTTGAAGCGCGCGGCCGACAGCTCGGCGACTGTCGGCGCTCGCGCCGAACAGGCTCGCGGGAGCGCCCCGGCGCGGAAAGGGCTAGAACTGGCCATGGCAAGGCTCAGACCGGGGCTGTCGGACCGTCGTGAACGCGGCGTCTCGGCCGCCGGCGGATCGCCGCTCAGCACCTCAGGAGGCCGCAATGACCGGTGCAGATGCTGACCACGGGCCCCGTAGGTCGTTTGCCGAGGCGCTGAACGAGCTCATCGAGCTAGTGCAAGAGGCCAAGCAGGTGCTCTGGGAGGAGCCGCCGGGGCCGCTGCGGGATCGCATCGAAACGCTCCGCTCGTATCTGGTCGAGCAGACACACGCCGTCGATGAGGCCGAGCAACGCTCGGGTGGTCGCTCTGAGGGCTTCACCACCCCGAGCGGTCGCCGGCCGGAGAACCTGGCCGCGGAGACCGGTGGCGATCCGGCGAAGATGCTCGACCTGCTCGCCGAGCATGTGGGTGCGGTCGCCAATGACCTGAGAAGGGCGGCGAAGGCGTCGGATGGGCCCGAGCAGTCGCTCTTCGAAGAGGTCGCTTCGGGTCTCGAATCCCGGCTGACCGAGCTGCGAACCGCGAGCTGAGCTCGAGCCGGCGCCATCTCATGTTCCACAGCCCGCACAACTCGGCAATCGCCAGCCGAACCCGTCAGTGCCCCACCGAGCGCATGCAGGAGGAGCCACGATGACCGACGCGACGAACCCCCGTGTTGCCAAGGCCCAGGAGTTCCTCGGGCGTCTTGTCGATCAACAGGCGGAGCGGGCGACGGCACTTCTCTCGCCTGTTGTCGAGTACCGGCTCCAGGGCCGTTATCCGCTGGCGGGGGACTTCTGCGGTCCGGCCCAGGCGACCGGCCATCTCGCCAAGTTGTTCAGTGAGATCGACGGCACCCTGGACTTGTTGAAGTGGGAGGACTGGATGCTCGGCGGCCAGCATGTCGCGGCGCTGCTCGTCATCGGCATGCAGCGACACGGCAGGAGGTTGGACGCCGAAGTCCTGATCCTGCTCGGCTTCACCGTCGACGACCAGATCTCCGCCGTGGACGTCTTCTTCAAGGACGAGCAACAAGCCGAGCGCTTCTTCGCATAGTGCGATGGAAGCGCCTCGACCCGTCACGTCGGTGTCATCGTCGCGCCAGGTGCTCGCCCGCCATCCCCACAGACCGGATCCGTGAGTCGCTGCGCGCCCCACGAAGCGCGGTCTGCGAGAAGTGGCACCGCCGCGGTCACAAAGCGTCTTCGAGGCCACCATCGGTACAGAGAGCGAGACGTGGGTCCGTCGTCGGGCAAAGAGGTCGACAGACAGGACCGTCGGCGATCCGAAGCGCTCTCAGCGACGCGTCGGGCGCGCCCGGCACGTCAGGGTCTGATCGCGCGCAAGTCATTTAGCTTCTGTCCACTTGGGCGTTCCGCGCGACGCCAAGGTCGTGAACGCGGCGATCACGAGCAACAAGGCCGCAGCGATCACGAGGACGACGGTCTTGGAAGCGTGCACGAGAATCACGGCGCCTACGCACGCGCCAGCGAACATCGCGAGGATGCTCACCAGGCGTCGACCCACCTTCGAGCCCGGACCACCGAGCGCCCGCATGTCGGCGAAGATGCCGGTCGTCGTCAAGGTGAGGACCGTCGTGGTGAGGTCGGGGACCGCCAGTTTGCGAGCGGCAGCATTTTGCAGTCCCATTGCCGCGCCGAGGAGCGCGATCAGCGCGTAGCGATCTCCGTTGACGATGATGTGGCCTGCCGTGGAGGCGCTCACGCCGACCGCCGCGGCGAGGACCAACAGCTGCACGGTTGCCGTCACGCCAAGGAGTCGGCCCCGATGGCGGCCGAACACGACAGCGAAGCGACCGCCCAGGGCCGAGCCGGCAGCGAAGCCCGCGAACGCCACGAGCGACGAAGCGATGGAAAAGCCCGGCGCGCCGGCGATGGCGAACGCCAGGAAGACCACATTGCCGGTCATGTTGGCGACAAAGACGTGGCCGAGGGTCAGGTAGCTGAACGCGTCGACCAGTCCGGTGACCACGGTCATCCCGACCAGCAGTGGCGGCAGCGGCCCTGAGGGATCGCCTCTTGCCGGTACCAGTGTCCGTGCGGCATCCGTGAGGCTGCTCATGGCGCTCCTTCACGGCCCGGTGCGTGTCCCGGACCTTCGCAAGCCTCGCGCGACTCGGCGGCCGGCTCTAGTGGGCGAGCCCTACTGCCAGAGCGCGTCCAGCTCGAGCGCAGCGGCGACGGCGCCGCGCCTCGCGAGGATCTCACCGGTCTGCAGGTCGATCTGGGGCGGCGTGATCCGCTTGTTCGCTGGCGGCTGCTCGCGGACCGACACGAGGGCGAGGAGCGTGTCATCTAGCCAGCGACTGTGCTGGGCGAGCGAGTGGCGGTCGTCGGCGGCGCGGCGGTGGTGCGGCATCCGAAGCGGGGCATAGAGATGGAGCTCGTCGCGGGCGCGGGTGAGGGCGACGTAGAAGAGGCGTTGCTCTTCGGCGAGTCCAGCGCTGGAACGCAGCGCCATGTCGGAAGGGAAGGCACCGTCGACAAGGTGGGGAAGATGGACGATCCGCCATTCGAGACCCTTGGCCGAGTGCACGGTGGACACCACCACGAAGTCCTCGTCGACGTGCGGCGGCCCGGCGAAGTCGGAGGTGGACGCCGGGGGGTCGAGGGTGACCTCGGCGAGCCAGGCCCCGAGGTCGTCGCTCAGCGCCGCCGCCGACGCCAGCCGCTCGAGGTCGTTCAGACGAGCTTCGGCGTCGGTGTAGCGCGCCGCGAGCAGCGGCCGCAGCAACTCGACGACGCGCTCGCTGCGCGCTCCGGCGCCTGCTGCCTCGCGGGCGGCAGCGAGGGCGCCCATCGTCTCGGTGAGCGCCACTCGGGCCTGCGCCGGGGCGGCGGCGACGGTCTCTTCCCACGCTTGGGGTGCGGTCGCTCGCCGAGGTGGCAGCGTCTCGAGGAGCTGGCGCGCCCTTGCCGGGCCGATCCCCTCGTGGAGTCGCAGGAGGCGGAACCAGGCGATGTCGTCCGCGGCGTTGTCGAGCAAGCGGGCGGCTGCCACAAAGTCCTTCAGATGAGCTGTCTCGATGAAGCGCAGGCCCCCGTACTTGCGATAGGGGACGCGTCGGGCGGTGAGCTCGAGCTCGATCAGGTCGCTGTGGTGCGCGGCGCGCACCAGCACGGCCTGCTCCGAGAGCCTGACACCCTGTTCGTGGTGCTCGAGGATCCGCTCCACGACAGCGCGGGCCTCCGATCCGGCGTCGTGACAGCGCAAGAAGCTCGGTCGGGCACCGCCCTGTCGGCTCGCCCGCAGAGTCAGCCGGTGGGCGGGCGGCTCGTCGGCGTCGGTTGCCGACGGGGACGGCGGCCGGACGTGGTTGGCGACGTCGAGTACCGGTTGGAGCGAGCGAAAGTTGCGCTCCAGGTGGATGACCCTCGCGCCGGGGAGGGAATCGGCGAGATCGTGCAGGTGGGCGGCGTCCGAGCCCCGGAAGCCATAGATCGCCTGAGCGTCGTCTCCCACGACTGTGAGACCGCGGCCGTCCGGGCAGAGGCGCAGCACGATGTCGACCTGGAGCGAGTTCACGTCTTGGTACTCGTCGACGAGGACGTGGTCGAACATCCCGGCGAGCTCGGCCGCGACGTCGTCGTCACTGAGCGCCGCCCGCCAGTAGAGAAGGAGATCGTCGAAGTCGAGCTGCGAGCGCTCACGCTTGCGCGCCACGTAGGCACGGCACAGCGTGCTGATCGCATCGACGTGAGGTTCGCACCAGGGGAAGTCGTTGGCGACGACGTCAGCCACGACCCGACGGGTATTGACGCAGCGGGAGTACACATCGAGAAGCGTCGCGGGTTTCGGCAAGCGTGTCTCGGTTCCACTCAGGCCGTGCTCATCTCGAAGGAGGTCCATGACGTCGGTGGCGTCCGCCGGGTCGAGGACGGAGAAGCCGTCACCAAGGCCGAGGGGCTGCGCCCAGGCGTTGACGAGCTGGTGGGCAACCGCATGGAAGGTGCCGCCGCGCAGCCGCCGACCGAGGTCCGCTCGTCCGGCGAGCGCGCCTGCCCTGGCCAACATGTCTGCAGCGGCGCGCCGTGTGAAGGTGAGAAGGAGTATCCGCTCAGGGGGCACGCCCCGCTCGAGGAGTCGGGCGACGCGAGCGGTCAGCGTGCGGGTCTTGCCGGTCCCCGCGCCGGCGACGATGACGAGCGGCGAACCCGTGTGCTCGACCGCCGCGAGCTGAGCGTCGTCGAGCCCCTCGTCCCACGCGGTAGCGAACATATGTTTGTATCGTACTGCGCCGAGGCGCAACGAGGCGAGAGGACAATTGAGGTGACGCACGGCAGACACCCCGAGCTACCGGCTCCAGGCGTCAGGCAGGTTCGCGGGCGCCAGCAGGTCGCTGCCGCGCGGGGTCGAGGGCGGCCCGGCCTCGTCGCCACGGCGAGCCTCCGAGCGTCCGCCCCGGCCCGACGGACTCTCGCCGCCACGCACCTCGGTTCGCTCGGCGCGCAGAGCGAAGTCCCAGCTCAGAGAGGGATTCACGAGGAACCCCCGGTGGGCGAGGGGGGACTTGAACCCCCACGTCCTTTCGGACACAGGAACCTGAATCCTGCGCGTCTACCAATTCCGCCACTCGCCCGAGCAGTCGCCCACGATAGTGCAGGTCGTCGCGGGCGCGTTCGCCCAGGTAGTGTGATCCCCGCCATGGGACTGGAGAAGTTCGAGCAGCGACTCGAGCGTCTGGTCGAGGGGGCGTTCGCCAAGGCCTTCCGTGGCGAGCTCCAACCGATCGAGCTCGGACGCCGCCTCGCAAGAGAGATGGACCTCCATCGGACGGTCTCGGCGCGCGGGTTGATCGCGCCGAACACCTTCGAGGTGGTCCTGTCCCGCGACGACTACGAGCGTTTCGGCGGCTTCGTCGACGTCCTTTCCCGGGAGCTGGCCGACGGTGCCCGCGAGCATGCACGTTCTGAGGGGTACACCTTTCTCGGGCCGGTAGAGGTCAAGATCGGCTGGGCAGAGGACGTCTCGAGGAGCACCTTCGCCATTACTTCCGACGTCGTGGAGGGTGACGAAGTCCCCAAGGACTGGATCGTGCTGCCCGATGGCCACCGCATCGGGATCCTCGACGAGGCGCTGACCGTGGGCCGGCTTCCCGACTGCGCGATCCAGCTGAACGACCCCAACGTGTCCCGGCGCCACGCCCAGTTTCGGCGTCAGGGCGATGCGGTGTTCGTCGTGGACCTCGGCTCCACCAATGGCACGAAGGTGAACGGTGTGCCCGTCCGCCAGCACCGCCTGGCTGTCGGAGACGTGATCACCATCGGGATGACCGCGCTGCGGTTCGAGACGGACTGAGCGCCGGGTACAGCGATGGCCCACGGGCTGCTCGAGATCCTGCGGTACTTCCTGCTCGCGCTGATTTGGCTCTTCGCGCTCTACGGGGTGCGGACCATCTTCTCCGAGGGGCGACGCTTCAAGCTCCAGCGGGCCGCTGGCGCGCCCCAGGCGGAGCCGCTGCCGGCCCCCGGCGAGCGCCAGAGCGAGCGGCGCCCGGTCTTCCGACTGAAGGTCCTCGAGCCAGCGGAGCGTCGCGGCCTCATCTACGAGCTCGGGCGAGAGATCACGATGGGACGCTCCCCGGGCTGCACGGTCCCGCTCGAGGACGACACCTACGCCTCGTCGCTGCACGCGCGGGTCTTCGCTCGGGACGGCGAGGCGTGGTTGGAGGATCTCGGCTCCACCAACGGCACCCACGTCAACGACCGCCGCATCGGTGCGCCGGTCCGCCTGCGCCGGGGTGACCGGGTGCGCGTCGGCGGCACCGTGCTGGAGGTCGTGAAGTGAGCTCGGCGAGCGCCCGACCGAACGGGCGCACGGGCCTCGCCAGCCCCCGCACCCACCCAAGCGCCGCTCGCCTGCCAGGCTGGACGCCGTGACTCGCCTCGTGGCTTCCTCGGCGAGCGATCCCGGCCGGGTCCGCTCATCGAATCAAGACTGCGCGCTCGTGGCGGACTCGCTGGTCGCAGTGGCCGACGGAATGGGAGGTCACGCCGGCGGGGAGGTGGCCGCCAGCACGGCGGTCGAGGTGCTGGAGAAGGCCTTCGCCCGCCAGCCGAGCGGGGAGGGACTGATTGCGGCGACCGAAGCGGCGAACCGTGCCATCTACGAGCGCAGCGAGCGCCAGCGGGAGCTACGGGGGATGGGCACGACGCTGTCCGCCGCGGCTCTGGTTGACGCCAATGGCCCACACGAACGCCTGGCGGTCGTCAACGTGGGCGACTCCCGGGCCTACCTGCGGACTCGACAGGGGCTCACTCAGCTGACCGAGGACCACAGCCTTGTGGAGGAGATGGTCCGCCACGGCGAGCTGAGCCCCGCCGAGGCGGCAGTGCACCCCCATCGCCACATCCTCACCCGAGCGCTCGGCATCGACGCAGGGGTCGAGGTGGACTCCTGGTTCTTCGAGCCCGAGCCCGGGAGCCGGCTGCTGCTCTGCTCGGACGGCCTGACCAACGAGTGCAACGACGAGGAGATCGGCTCCATCCTCGACGCGAACCCCGATCCCACCCAGGCGGCCCAGGCACTCGTCTCTGCGGCGCTTGAGCACGGTGGCAGCGACAACATCACCGTGGTCGTCGCGGACCTCCTCCCGGGACCTTCCGGGGCGCCGTCAGCTGCTGACAGCTCAGCCGCAGACGCCGATGTCGACGCTGACGGCAAGGGCTCCGCTGTCACGGCTGCAGGGGTCACGGCCGCAGGAGTCACGGCAGCGGGAGCTGCCGGTGCGGGGGCCGCCGGCGCCAGCGCACTCGCAAGGGCCGCGGGCGCTGCGGCTGGCATCGATGCCGCCGAGGTGCCGACCCGGGCGAACCGCCCGGCTCGATCCTCGCCGAAGCGGTCGGGAGGAGGGGCCGACACGGCCCCCCGGCGCAGTCGCGAGCCCAAGGCGCGTGCCGCCGCCGCGACGGTCTCGCCCCCGCCTCGACGGCGCGGAGCGCCTCGGCGACCGGCGGGGGAGCCCGTGCTCATCGCTCCCGGGGATCGCCGCCGCCGACGTCGCGGCGAGCGCATCGTCACGGTGTGGTCGGCGCTGTTCATCGTGGCTTTCCTCGGTGTGCTCGGCGCGGCCGCCGGCTTCACCGAATGGTTCGTCAAGGCCACGTACTTCGTGGGCCTGGACGGAAACCACGTGGCGATCTTCGAAGGTCGTCCGGGCGGATTTCTCTGGTACAAGCCGACCCTCGTCGAGGTCACGCGGACCACGCCGAGTCAGGTCTTCTCGCCTTACCTGCCGCTTCTGCGCACGGGGATGGTGGAGACGTCGTTCCCCGCGGCGCGCCAGGTGGCGAGCAACCTGACCAATGCCAACACGTTCCTCGCGCTGCCGACGGCCAACACCACGGCTGGAGCGAACACCACGACGACCGTCGCACCGACCACGACGGTCGCGCCGACGACTACCCTCGCTCCGATTCCCACCTCGACCGCTCCCACCACGACCGCTCCGCCGACCTCGACCGTTGCCAGGACGACCGGCGCCAAGGCCACGACGAGCTCGAGCACGCCCACGGCTGCAGGGAACTAGGGACGGCTCGTGGACCGACGGATCCGGGTGCTCGCCCTCTTCCTGCTTTGCTGCTTTGTCCTACTCGTGGCCCAGCTCGGGAACCTGCAGGTCCGCCAGGCCGCGGCGCTCAAGAGCTCGCCCTATGAGCCGACCACCCACGCCGACCCGTACACGGGCCAGCGAGGCGAGATCCTCAGTGCAGACGGCTTCGTCCTCGCCAAATCCGTCAAGCAGGCGGGCGGGGGCTACCAGCGTGTCTACCCGCAGGGCCCGCTCTTCGCCGACATCACGGGCTACGTGAACCAGGTCAACAGCAACATCTCCACCGGTCTCGAGGACGAGTACGGCAACCCGTTCGGGACGAGCGCGAAGAGCCAGTACCTGCTCGTCCACGAGTACCCAGCGCACGGCCTGCGGGGCCTTCTCAACCAGCGCCAAGGCACCGATACGATCACCACCACCGTGACCCGCAAGCTCCAGCTGGTCGCACAGCAGGCGCTCGGCTCCTACAGCGGTGCGCTCGTCGCCCTCGACCCCCGCAACGGGAACATCCTTGCGATGTACTCGAACCCGAGCTACGACCCGACCAAGCTGTCGTCGTCGGACGCCAAGGCGGTAACCGCGTACTTCAACTCGCTCAACCCGAACAGCGGCAGCTCGCCGCTCGTCAACGGGGTCACCTACAATCGCCAGGCGCCTGGCTCCACGTTCAAACTCGTGACGACGGCTGCCATTTTCGACCGGGACCCTTCGCTCGCCTCGACGGTGTGGCCGCCGATCCCGTACACCAAGCTCCCGAACACGACCTCGCTTCTGCACAACTACGCCAGTGAGGTCTGCGGCGGGAACCTCGCCCAGATTTTGGAGAAGTCGTGCGACACGGCCTTCGGCCTGATCGGCCTCAAGCTCGGCCCGGTCAACCTCGCCGGCGAGGCGAACGCGTTCGGCTTCAACCAGCAGCCGCCGATCGACCTGCCGAGCGGCGAGGTGAGCGCCTCGGTCTTCCCGCCTGCCTCCAGCTACTCGGCGAACGACCCGTTCCTCGCCTACTCGGCGATCGGCCAGTACAACGTGCAGGAGACCCCGCTCGAGGACGCGCTCATCGCCGGGGCGATGGGCCAGGGCGGGACGATGATGGCGCCCCACCTCCTGTCTCACGTCGTCGATGACCAGGGGACCATCGTCGAGACCTACCAGCCCCGCGTGTGGCTCCACGCGACGTCTTCCACCACCGCCGGCAGCGTGCTGAACCTCATGCTCGGGGTTGCCAAGACCGGTACGGCGGCCGGCGTGTTCCCGTCCAGCCTGAATGTGGCGGCAAAGACGGGAACCGCCGAGACCGGGTCCAACGCGTGCTCCGCCGACTGGATCGTCGCCACAGCGCCCGCCGGGCCGGGTCAGACTCCCACCGTGGCGGTGGCTGGCTATCTGCCGTTCCAGGCCGGCCTGTCGTGCTCGGAGACCGGAGCGCAGGCGGCGGGTCCCCGCGTCGCACAGTTGCTCGAGGCGGCTCTCGCTCAGCAGGCGGCGACCAAGTGAGCCGCCGGACGCTCGGCTGCGGACCGCTCGCCCGCTTCGACCGGCACGTTCCCCCTACTGGGGCCGCCACCCCGAATAGGCTCTGGCCCGCATGACCTCGACCACGCCGCCCGTCTACAACGAGCGCTACGAGCTGAGGAACCAGATCGCCCGGGGGGGCACCGCCCAGGTCTACCTGGCGCGTGACCTCCTGCTCGACCGTCCCGTGGCGCTGAAGGTGCTCTTCCCGGAGCTCTCCGCCGACCACGCCTTCGTCGAGCGGTTCCGCCGGGAGGCCCAGGCAGCAGCCAACCTTTCTCACCCGAACATCGTCCCGGTCTTCGACTGGGGCGAGGCGGACCGGACCCACTTCATCGTGATGGAGTACGTCGACGGCGAGCCGCTGTCGTCCATCATCCGTACTCAGGCGCCGCTGGCGGCCCCCCAGGCGGCGTCGATCGCGGCGGACATTGCCAAAGCTCTCTCCTACGCGCACCGCCACGGGGTGGTCCACCGGGACGTGAAGCCCGGAAACGTCCTCATCACCGCCGACGGCGTGGTGAAGGTGACCGACTTCGGCATCGCCCGCGCTATGGGGGCGGACACCCAGGTGACCCAGACCGGCCTCGTGATGGGCACGGCGACCTACTTCTCCCCCGAGCAGGCGCAGGGCTTCGGGGTCGACGGGCGAAGCGACGTCTACGCCCTCGGCGTCGTTCTCTACGAGATGCTCGTGGGACGGCCGCCGTTCACCGGCGAGTCCCCGGTGGCGATCGCCTACCAGCACGTCCGCGAGGTGCCGCCCACCCCCCGCTCCCTCAATCCCTCGATCCCCCCGGCCCTCGAGGCCATCGTGCTCCAGGCGATGGCCAAGCAGCCCGGAGACCGCTACGCCACCGCAGACGACCTCCGAGTCGACCTCGAGCGCTTCATCCGGGGGCAGGCCGTCGCGGCCCATCCACCGGCCGTGGTGCCCCCGCCGCCTGCGACCACGGCGATACCGGCCACCGCGGCGATGGGGAGAGGACCGGGGACCTCGGTGTACGAGGCCGTCCCCATGGAGGAGGAGTACGGCCCGCGCAGGACGACGGTGTGGTGGGCACTGGCCGCGGTGCTGCTGCTCGTGGCGATCGGGGTGGTCGCCTACTTCGGGGGGCGCGCGCTCGGCTACTTCGGAGGGACGCAGTCGTTTGCCGAGCCAGACGTCCACGGAATGGTCCTCAAGCAGGCCCTTTCCACGCTGAAGGCCAAGGGCCTCGATCCCGTGCCCGGACCGTCGAGGACCGGCACGAAGGCCGAGCAGAACCAGGTCTTCGCCCAAGTGCCGGCGGCCAACTCGACGGTTCGCAAGGGCCAGCAGGTCACCTTGTCCTACTGGACCTACAAGGCCCCGCCGAAGCTCTCGGTCCCGAACGTCTCGAATCTCGGGCTGACTGCGGCGCAGGCCGAGAGCACGCTCAGCCAGGCCGGCTTCAAGGCCAACGAGACCTTCCAGAAGGCGAACTCCCCGACGGACAAGCAGGGCACCGTGGTGGGCCAGAGCGTGAAGTACGGGACCAAGGTGGCCGCCGGCTCGGTCGTCACGATCAAGGTGGTGAGCGGTTCCAACCTCGTCACCATCCCCACCGCCGTGGTGGGCCAGAACCAGCAAGCGGCGGCGGCCGAGCTGAAGGCGGAGAAGCTGGTGCCGCAGATCCAGGCGGACAACGCCCCGAGCACCGTTCCCGCCGGCGACGTCGTCAACACGAACCCAGCACCGGGGACCTCGGTGAAGCCCGGCACTGCGGTGGTGCTCCAGATCTCGACAGGAGGGGCGGCGATCACCTCGGTCGTCGGGCTGTCCGCCTCCGCGGCCGAGGCGCAGCTCCAGCAGGACGGCCTCAGCTACCGGATCGCGGGGATGTCGAGCACCCAGTACCCGACGGGTGCGGTGGGCAAGCAGTTCCCGGCCCCCGGGGTTGTCGTGCGCAAGGGCTACCCGGTGGTCCTGTTCGTGGTCGGAGGCAAGGCCGCGGCCACCACGACGTCATCGAGCTCTACGAGCTCCTCCACGACCTCCACCACCTCGCCGTCCACGACGACCAGCACTTCGACTTCGACCACGCTTGCCGGGCCGCCCTCTTCCTAGGCCACTTCCCGGACCCCGCCCAGCGGTTCTCCGGGATGAAGGGAAGGTCGGTGCGGGGCGGTCCCGCTCAGGCCCGGCGCGCCGCGATCAGGCCGAGGAAGTTCCCGAGCAGCTCGTGGCCGACGCGCGTCAGGATCGACTCGGGGTGGAACTGGACGCCCTCGATGGGGAGCTCCCGGTGACGGAGCCCCATCACCACCCCGTCGCCGGTCTCGGCGGTGACCTCGAGGACCGCGGGGATCGAGTCCGGGTCCACCACGAGGGAGTGGTAGCGCGTGGCCTCGAAGGGCTCGGGCAGGCCGGAGAGCACGCCGCCGCCCCGGTGGTGGACGAACGACGTCTTGCCGTGCATGAGCACCGGCGCCCGCACGACCCGACCTCCGAACACCTCGCCGATGCACTGGTGACCGAGGCACACCCCGAGGACCGGCAGTCCCTCGCCGCCGAGCTCGGCGATTGCCTCGCAGGAGACCCCGGCGTCCGACGGGTCGCCCGGGCCAGGCGAGATCAACAGGGCGGCAGGATTGAGCTTTCGCAGACCAGCCAGGTCGACCTCGTCGTTGCGCACGACCACGGGTTCGGCGCCCAGCTCGCCCAGGTACTGGACGAGGTTGTAGACGAAGCTGTCGTAGTTGTCGATCACCACCACGCGCGCGGCCACCCGCCGAGGCTAGCGGGGCGCCGTCCGGGTCCGAGGAGGCCGCATCTCCTATCCTTTCGCGATGGCGGATCGGACGAGAAGCGCTCGAGGTGGCCGGCGCCCGACCCGCTCGAAGACGATGGACGCCGGCAAGCATGGGCGGGGGGGCCAAAGACGCCCGGGACAGCGCGCCACGCCTCCGGCGAAGGCACGCCAGGCCTCGGGTCGCTACACCCCGCCGATCCCTCGCGACAAGCGGCGAAGCCCTCGCTGGTACGGCCTATCGCTCGTCGTGCTGGCCGTCCTGAGTGTCGGCCTGATCGTCGCCAACTACTCCTCCGCGCTGCCGGGAAGCCCTTCCAACGGCTACACGATCGGGGGTGTGGTCGCCCTGGCGATCGCCGCGCTGCTGGCCACCCGCTACCGCTGAGTCAGTCGGCCAACGCGGCGACGGCGCGCATCACACTGATGTAATTCTCCCCAGGTTCTTCCACAGCTGTGGATAACTCACCAGGGTTCAGGCACCGTGTGGTCCAACGCACTCCTACGGCGATGGATTCCCCGTCCGCGACTCATCCAAACCGATGAGGAGAATTCTCGAAGACGCGCCCGTTCCGGTGTCTGCTCCGTCGGCGCGCCGGGTGCCAGCGCCGGCCTGTCAGGCGGTGCCGACGGGGGCGTCCAGCGCCTCGGGGAGGCGACGCGCTTGGGCCACTCGAACCTCGTCGAGGGCCAAGTCGACGATCACGTTTGGCGAGTCGCCCGCAGCGTCAGCGCTCGTCCGTTCGACGAGGATACGGTCGCCGCCCGCCTGGCCGAGGATCCGGCCGGCAACCCCGGCGCGGGAGGCCGTGGCAAGGAGCCGCTCGGGGTCGGAGGTGGCCAGGACGACGCGTGGCGGCTGCTCGGCGAACAGCTCTTCGCTCGAGAAGACCTCGACGGCACACCCGGCTCCGCCGGCAACGGCGCATTCCACGATCGCCACGGCGAGCCCTCCGTCTCCGACGTCATGGATCCCGTGCACGAGGTCCGGACGCTGTGCCTCGTCGGCGGCGAGCTCGCTCGCGACGAGACCGCGCACGAGACGACAGAGCCGGTCGTGCGCCGCGAGGTCGACAGGGGGAAACGAACCTCCTGCGCAGCCGTGCAATTGCCGAGCCCAGCGGGAGCCTGCGAGACCCGAGGCCTCGTTCCCGAGCAGAACGATCGCGTCACCGTCTCGCCACCCCGGCCCGGGAGGTGCACTGCCCAGCTCGTCGAGGAGCCCGAGGACCGCGACGACGGGGGTCGGGTCGATGTCGGCGCCCTCGGATGCGTTGTAGAGCGAGACGTTGCCGCCGACGACGGGCACGCCGAGCGCGAGACAAGCCTGCGCCATGCCGTCGATCGACTCCGAAAGCTCCCACATCACCTCTGGGTGTTCGGGATTGCCAAAATTGAGGCAGTTGACGAGCGCGAGCGGGGTGGCTCCGGTGCACGACACGTTGAGCACCGACTCGGCCACCGTCGCCGCGGTGCCCGCCCGAGGATCGATCTTGCACCACCCGGGATTGGCGTCGGTGGAGATCGCGAGCGCCTTGCCGTTCCAGTCGATGCCGGGCGCCGACAGCCGGAGCAGCGCTGCGTCCGCCTCGCCAGGTCCGCGCACGGTGTTGAGGAAGAGCTGGTGGTCGTACTGGCGGTAAATCCACGCTGCGTCGCCGAGCAGCGCGAGCAGGTCCTCGTCGCAGCGCTCGGGCATCGGCAAGGCCTCGGGCCCGGCGGCCTGTCGCTCGGCGAGGTCGGCCGGTGCCGCGATGGGGCGACGGTAGCGGGGGGCGTCCTCGGAGAGGCTGGCGGCGGGAAGCTCGGCGAGGAGCCGCCCGTTCTCGCCGTCGCGAATGCGCAGGCGTCCCACGCCGTCGGGGTCCCGCTCGGCGACGCGGCCGATCACGGTGGCCTCGACCTCGAACCGGCGGCACACCTCCTCGAGCTTCGCGAGCGCATCCGGGGTGACGATGGCGAGCATCCGCTCCTGGCTCTCACTGGTCATCACCTCGACGGCCGACATGCGCGGCTCCCGCCGGGGAACCGCGCTGACGTCCACGTCCATCGACAGGCCGCCCTTGGCGGCCGTCTCGCTCGTCGCGCATGCCAGCCCGGCGCCGCCGAGGTCCTGGATCCCGACCACGAGGTCCGCCCCCAGCAGCTCCAGACAGGCTTCGATGAGGCGCTTTTCCTCGTAGGGGTCGCCTACCTGGACGCTCGGGCGTTTGGTCGAGTCGGAATCGGCGCCGAGCTCGGAGGAGGCCAGCACGCTCACGCCGCCGATCCCGTCGCGACCGGTCCGCGAGCCGAGCAGCACGGCGAGGTTCCCCACTCCCGAGGCCGCCGACAAGACGAGGTGCTCCTGGCGCAGCAGCCCGAGGCAGAACACGTTGACGAGCGGGTTTCCCCGGTAGCAGGGGTCGAAGGTGATCTGGCCGCCGACGGTCGGGACGCCCACCGAGTTGCCGTATCCCGCCACCCCCCGCACGATGCCGTCGAGCAGGAACCGGCTGTGCGCTTCTTCGAGCGGACCCACAAAGAGCGGATCCATCAGGGCGATGGGACGCGCGCCCATGGTGAAGACGTCGCGCAGGATGCCCCCCACGCCCGTGGCCGCCCCCTGGTAGGGCTCGACGGCGGAGGGGTGGTTGTGGCTCTCGATGCGCAGCGCCACCGCCAGGCCGTCGCCGACGTCGACGACACCGGCGTTTTCCCCCGGGCCCACCAAGACCTGGGGTCCCTCCGAAGGAAGGCGACCGAGGTGGACTCGGGAGGACTTGTACGAGCAGTGCTCGCTCCACATCACCGAGTACATGGCGAGCTCGAGCGCGCTCGGGCGTCTGTCGAGGAGCGTGACGATGGCGCCGAACTCCTCGTCGGTGAGCCCGAGCGGGCGATGCGCCCCGTCCGGGGCCTCGTCACCCACCGACTTGCCCAGCTCCGTCTCCACCGTCAGGCCCTCGCCGTGGCCGACGTCGCCGGGATCCCCGCGCGCTCCCGCTTGGCGAGTGCCGCCCGGAGGAAGGCTGCCAGAAGTGGGAGCCCGTCGCTCGAGCCGAGGAGCTCATCGCTCGCCCGCTCGGGATGCGGCATCAGGCCGACTACGTTGCCCGCCGCGTTCGATACCCCCGCCACGTCCCCGACGGAGCCGTTCGGGTTGTCCCGGTAGCGAAGCACCACCTGTCCGTTGGCCTCGAGCGCGGCCAGCGTGTCGGGATCGCAGACGAAGTTGCCCTCGTAGTGGTTGATCGGCAGGCGCAGCACACGCCCCTTCGCCACTCCCGTGGTGAGCACCGAGGATGTCGAAGCCACCTCGCACTCGACGGTCGTGCACAGGAAACGCAGCCCCGCATTGCGCATCAGCGCGCCGGGCAGCAGGCCCGCCTCGGTCAGCACCTGAAAGCCGTTGCAGATCCCCACCACCGGGCCGCCGGCCTCGGCGAAGCCCGCCAACGAGTCCATCGCCGGTGAGAAGCGTGCGATGGCACCCGGGCGCAGGTAGTCGCCGTGGGCGAATCCCCCCGGGACGACGAGCCCGTCGAGTCCCGAAAGGTCGTCCTCTGCGTGCCAGACCAGCCGGGTGCTCGCGCCCAGGCCTTCGAGCGCGCGAGCGGCGTCGTGCTCGCAGTTGGAGCCCGGGAAGTAGAGGATGCCAATCGTGGGGGCGCTCTCGGCGCCCTCGGCCGCCAGCTTCACCGCGCCTCGGCGACGCTCGTTGGGGCGGGCTCGATCCGCACCTCGGTGCGCTCGATCACCGGGTTGGCCAATAGCCGCTCGCACATCTTGTCGACCTCGAGGCGAGCAGCGTTCTCGTCGTCGGCCTCGAGCTCGAAGCGCAGCAGCTTGCCCACGTGCACCCCGCTCACCCCGGCGAAGCCGAGCACGGGGAGCGCCCGCTCGATCGTCTGGCCAGCGGGGTCGGCGATGCCCTCGAGCCCGCGCACCTCGACGGCGACCGCGAACCTCACGGTCGCTTGCCGCCGTCCTCAAAGCCGCTCGCCTCGAGCGCGCCCTGCGAGGCCTCGGAAGCGTCGTCGCCCACGCCCCACCAGGTGGCGAAGGAGCGGCCGGAGATGCGCTGGTAGGCGGTCACGTAACGCTCTCGTGTGGCTGCGATCACCTCCGCGGGGACCGGCGGGGGGGTCGAGGCCTTGTCCCAGCCGGTCGACTCGGCCCAGTCACGCACTGGCTGTTTGTCGAAGGAGGGGGGAGTCGAGCCGGGCTTCCAGTCGTCAGCCGGCCAGAAGCGGGAAGAGTCGGGGGTGAGGATCTCGTCGCAGATGGCGAGGTTTCCGTCGATGATCCCGAGCTCGAACTTCGTGTCCGCGATGACGACGCCGGACTCGAGGGCGTGCGCCGCACCGAGGGCGTATGCGGCGAGGGAGACCTCACGGGCCTTGTGGGCGAGCTCCTCGCCGACGAGGCCGACCGCTTCTTCGAACGAGATGTTGACATCGTGGCCCTCGACGGCCTTGGTGGACGGGGTGAAGACCGGCTCGGGAAGCCGTGCCGACTCCTCGAGCCCCTCGGGGAGCGGGGTGCCGTGCATGGTGCCGGCCCGCTGGTACTCCTTCCACGCCGAGCCGGTGAGGTACCCGCGGACGATGCACTCGATGGGCAGCATCTCCGCGCGTCGGACGAGCATCGCCCGGCCCTCGAGGTCGGGGATCTCCTCGGCGCCATGGGGGAACGAGGCGGGGTCCACGGTGACGAGGTGGGTGGGCGCCACCTCGGCAAGGCGGGAGGACCAAAAGTCGGTCATGGCCGTCAGAACCCGGCCCTTGTCCGGGACTGGCTCAGCGAACACGACGTCGAACGCCGAGATCCGGTCGGAGGCGACCATCAAGAACAGGCCTTCCCCCGCGTCGTAGACGTCCCGAACCTTTCCGGAGTAGATCCGCTCCAGAGTCAAGCCCCGACCTCCTTCAGTGCGTCAATGGTCCGATGGCGGTGTCGCAGCGCCCGCTCGAGGTCGAAGGCCTCGTCGAGCACAGCGCCCGATCGCTCGCCGAGCGCCGAGGCGAGCTCGGGGTCTTGCTCGAGCACCGAGCGGAAGGGGCGCCGGCTCTCGAAGGCCGCTCGAGCGTCGCGCTGGACGATCCGGTAGGCGGCGTCGCGCGTCAGCCCCGAGGCGACGAGGGCGAGCAGAACGGGCTGTGAGAAGACGAGGCCGAGCGAGCCCTCGAGAAGGTTCTCGCGCATGCGCTCCTTGCGCACCACGAGGCCCTCGACGAGGCGGGCGCTCCGGCGGAGCGCGTAGTAGGCGAGGAGGCTGGCGTCGGGGAGCACGATCCGCTCGACGGAGGAATGGGAGATGTCACGCTCGTGCCAGAGCGCCACGTCCTCCATGCCAGAAAGGAGATAGCCCCGAAGCACTCGGGCCATGCCCACCAGACGCTCGCTCGTGATGGGGTTCCGCTTGTGCGGCATCGCCGAGGAACCCTTCTGGCCGGCTCCGAAGGCCTCTTCGGTCTCGGCTACCTCGCTGCGCTGGAGATGACGGAACTCGGTGGCGAGGCCCTCGATCGTGGCTCCGATGGTGGCGGTGGCGTAGAGGTACTCGGCGTGGCGGTCCCTGGCGAGCACCTGGGTGGCCGGCACCGGCCGTAGCCCGAGCGCCGCGCACACCCGAGCCTCGACCTCGGGGTCGATGTTCGAGTAGGTCCCCACCGCGCCGGAGAGCTTTCCGACGGCGACCGCCTCACGGGCCCGGCGCAGGCGCTCGCGGTCGCGGTCGGCCTGCAGGCAGTACAAGGCGAGCTTGACCCCGAAGGTTGTGGGCTCGGCGTGCATGCCGTGGGTCCGCCCGAGCTCGACGGTGTCGGCGTGCTCGATGGCCTTGGCTTTGAGCGCGGCGACGAAGGCGTCGGAGGCCTCCAGCAAGAGATCGGCGGCACGGGTCAAGGTGAGAGAGAGGGCGGTGTCCACGACGTCCGAAGAGGTGAGCCCGTGGTGGACAAAGGAGCCAGCGGGAGCCCCGATTGCTTCTTGCACCACGTCGACGAAGGCCGCCACGTCGTGGTCGGTCACCCGCTCACGCTCGTTCACCGCGGCCACGAAGGCGTGGTCGACGACCGGGGCGCGCCGGCGCGCCGCCTCGGCGTGCTCGGCGGGAAGCTGGCCGAGCTCGGCGTAGGCGTCGAGAACCAGCAGCTCGATCTCGAGCCAGGTCGAGAACCGGGCCTCGTCCGAGAACAGGGCGGCCATCTCGGGGAGGCTGTAGCGAGGGATCATCGCTCGCTCCGGGCGCGAGGCGTTGCAGTCGTGCCGGGCCCAGCAGGCGCCGCGGCGATATCGCTTCGGTGCTGGGCGCCGGGAAAGCTGATGAGGTCGGTCGCTCGATAGGCCCGTTCGCGAGCCTCGGCGAGATCCGTCCCGGTCCCCACCACCGTGAGGACGCGCCCGCCGGCGGTGGCGAACGCTCGGGCGGCGGAGTCGGTCGGCTCCCGGCGCGCCGTCGCCCCGTGGAGGACCATCACGCCCTCGACGGTACTGGCTTCGTCGACCCCGTACAGGCGATCTCCGAGTCGGGGAGCGCCCGGGTAGCCGGCCGAGGCGACGACCACCCCGACGGCGGCGAGGTCCGAGCGGACGACGACCTTGTCCGGCAGCTCCCCCGCCGCGGCGGCACGCAGCAGCTCGGCTACGTCGCCGTCCAGGCGGGGAAGGACGACCTGTGCTTCGGGGTCGCCGAAGCGGACGTTGTACTCGACGAGCTTCGGCCCTTGCGGTCCGCACATCAGCCCGGCGTACAGCACGCCTCGATACGAGATGCCACGGCGCTCGAGCTCGGCGAGCGAGGGCTGCACGATCTCGTCCATCACCTGCTCGACGAGCCTCTCGGTGGCCAGTGGCACCGGCGAGTACGCCCCCATGCCGCCGGTGTTGGGGCCAGCGTCGTGGTCGCCCAGGCGCTTGTAGTCCTGGGCGGCAGGAAGGGGAAGACAGCGTCGTCCGTCACAAAGCACCAACAAGGAGAGCTCTGGGCCCGACAGTGCCTCTTCGACCACGACGGTGGACCCCGCCGCGCCGAAGGCTTCGCCGGAGAGCTTGGCGGCCACGTCAGCGAGCGCCTCGTCGAGGCTCGGAGCGACGAGGACGCCCTTTCCGCCGGCCAGTCCGTCGGTCTTGACGACGTAGGGCCCACCGTCCAGGGCGGCGAAGAACCTCTCGGCCTCTTCGACACGGGTCACCGCTTGGTGACGAGCCGTCGGCACGCCGGCCGCCGCCGCCACCTCCTTCATGAAGGACTTGGAGCCCTCGAGCCGGGCGCCGTCGGCCCCCGGGCCGAAGACCGTGGCACCCCGGGAGCGGAGTCGGTCTGCGAGACCGTCCACGAGCGGCGCCTCCGGCCCGATCACGTAGAGGTCGGCTTCGACCTCCCCGGGCGGTGCTGACAGCGACGAGATCGTGTGCCCCTCGGGGGAGCGGCCCGCGATGCCGGGATTGCCGGGGGTGACGACCACCTCCGCGGTGCGGGCGCATGCCAACGCGAGGGCGTGCTCGCGCGCACCGGAGCCGACGACGCAGACGCGCACGCTCAGGCGGCGAAGCGGACGTACTGGTCGCGGTCGGGCCCGACGCCGACGTAGGTGACCGGTACGCCGCTGTGACGCGCGATGCACTCCACGTACTGCCTCGCGGCCCTCGGCAGGTCGGCCACGGCGGTGGCGCCCGAGAGGTCCTCGCGCCAGCC
>JAODBN010000116.1 GCA_025463965.1 Acidimicrobiaceae bacterium | reverse complement strand
GGCGGGCCAGCGCTTCTTCTCTACGCGCCGATCGACACGCTGACGACCGGGATCGCCGAACACGACGTGCCCGGCGTCGGGCCGGAGCTGCGCCCGGACATGGTCCCGGTCGCCCGACGCATCGGCGATCTCGTGGTCGGCCTCGGAGCCGGCAACCCGAAAGGCCACGCGGCCTGCGTGGTCGCCGCCGCCGAGGCCATCGCGTCGTGCGGCCAAGCGCTGGCGGGCGACCTGCTCGTCGGCCTCGGCGCCGGGGGGATGCCCACCAACGCCTGGCGCAGCGAGGGCCGGCGCAACGTGGGCCACGGGGTGGGTTGCGCCTACCTGCTCGAGCAGGGCTGCTGGCCCGACTTCGCCGTCGTGGCAAAGCCCGGTTGGACGGTCAGCCGGGAAGAGGTCGGGCTGTGCTGGTTCGACATCACCGTGCACGGCACCCACACCTATGTGGGAAGCCGGCACCGACTCCCCTATCGAAACGCCATCGCGGACGCGGCGGAGGTGGTCCGCTTCCTCGAGGCCTGGTTCCCCCGCTACAGCGAGCAGCACCGCGGCGGCGAGGTGGCTCCCCAGGGCATCGTCGCCGCGATCGAGGGCGGCTGGAGCCGACTGGCCGCGGTGACCCCCGCCTCGTGTCGGATCCGCGTCGACCTGCGCACGAGCCCGCGCACGAGCCCTGCCGAGGCCCGGCGGGTGCTCGCCGCCGCGCTCGAGGAGCTGCGCGCCGAGGTCGACGGGATCAATGTCGAGCTCGCCCAGGTGCTGGCGATCCCGGCGGGGTCCACGAGTGCCGACTCGTGGATCACCCGCTGTGCCGTTGCCGCTTGGGAAGAGGCCGAGGGACGCGAGCACCGGGCGAGCTCCGACCTGAGCGGCGCCACCGACGCCAACATCTTGCGCGGCCGCGGGATCCCGACGGTGCGCGTCGGAATGCCGAAGGTGACCGAGGCGCCCTTCCCCATCGACTTCGCCGCCGGCATGAACACCGTCAACGTCCAGCAGATGGCACGCCTCACCCGGCTCCTCATCGCCTGTGCCGTCGAGACCTGCGGGCGCAGCCTCGCCGAGGTCGGACTGTGACCAGCACGGTCGTCCGAGCGGTCGGTGCCTCGCACTCGACCCTCATGAACACCCAGGGCTCGGCTCCCGGGCACGAAGAGCGGGAGAAGCGCTTTCGCGCCGGGCTCAGCGAGGCGGCCGAGACACTCGCCGCCGAAGGGGTCGACCTTGCCGTCGTCATAGGGCCCAACCACTTCCGCGGACTGTGGCTCGATCTGATGCCCGCCTTCACCCTGGGAGTCGGCGAGGTGATCGGCTCGGGCGACTCCGGGACCCTCGCCGGGCCGCTCCCGAGCGACCCGCAGGCGGCCCTGTCACTGTGCGAGCACCTCGTCGAGTCCGGGTTCGACGTCGCCTTCTCCAATCGGCTCCAGGTGGACCATGGCATCACCCAGGCCGCCGAGCTGCTGCTGGGCGGCCTGGCGGTGCCGGTGGTGCCCCTCCTCGTCAACGTCTTCGCACCGCCGCTGCCCATGCTCGGCCGCTGCCTCGAGCTCGGCGCGGCGCTCGGCCAGGCGATCACCGCCCTCGCCGGGGGGCGGCGGGTCGCCGTCATCGCCTCGGGCGGCCTCTCGCACCAGCTGCCCTGGCCCGACTGGCGACGGCCCGCCTCGGAGGACGAGCGCTTCATGGTGGAGGCGTGGGGAGCAGGGCGCGAGCACTGGCGTGACTACGAGGCGCGCCGGCGCGAGCTCGTCGTCGCGGCCCCCGCCCGGATCGTTCCCGACTTCGACGAGGAGGCCCTCGACCGCTTCTGCGCAGGGACCCTCGCGGCGTTCGCCGGACGCGACGCCGAGGTGCTCGAACGCGGCGGCAACGGGGCGAGCGAGCTGCGCAACTGGTTGGTGGCCTCGGCCGCGGCGAGCCATCGGCCCGGCCGCCGGCTCGCCTACGAACAGCTCCCCGAGTGGCTGACCGGGATGGGCGTGGCCATGTCCGACGGGCCGAGCGGCCCACAGCGAGAGGAACACCGAGCGACGTGAGCATCTGGACCGACCTCATCGGAGTCCCTTTCTGCCTCGGGCCGGTGGATGCGGGCGGGACGGAGACCCGAGCGCTCGTCGCCGGGCGCGAGAGCCCCGACGTGGTCTTCCTCCACGGCACGAGCGGGCACCTCGAGGCCTTCAGCCGCAACCTCGGACCGCACGTCGCGGCCGGCTATCGCTGCCACGCGATCGACCTGTTGGGCCACGGTTACACCGCCGGGCCCGGCCACCCCTACGAGATCCTCGACTACGTCGAGCACCTCATCGCCTACCTGGACGCACAGCAGATCGCGACCGCGCACCTCGTCGGGGAATCGCTCGGCGGATGGGTAGCGGCGCGCGCCGCGGTGCTGTTCCCCGAGCGCGTCGCCTCGCTGCAGCTCGTCGCGGCGGGGGGCACCAAGGCCGACCCGGCGGTGATGCGCCGGATCAAGGAGTCGACGACCGAGGCCGTCCTCACCGACGACCCGTCCCTCACCCGGCGCCGCCTCGAGCTGTTGATGTTCGATCCGGCCGACGTGAGCGACGAGCTCGTGGCGGTCCGCCACCGCATCTACCACCAGCCCTCGTTCCAGGCGAACCTGGCCAACTTGCTCTGCCTGCAGGAGATGGAAGTGCGGACACGAAACCTGCTCAGCACCGCAGAGCTCGGTCGCATCGCCTGTCCCACGCTCGTCGTGTGGGGGACGAACAACCCCTTCGGCGCCGTGCCCGAGGCGAGTGCGATGGCCGCGGCGATCCCGGGCGCCGCGCTCGAGGTCTTTCCCGAGTGCGGCCACTGGCCCCAGCACGAGCACGCCGAGGAGTACAACGCCCTGAGCGTCGCCTTTCTGGCCAAGGCCGAGGCGACGAGGAGCACGCACTGAGCGTCTTCGGCGGCACGCCCCGCTACGTCGAAGGCCCCTTCGGCCCGGTGCACCTCGAAGAGCTCGGCTCGGGTCGCCCGCTGCTGCTGCTGCACCAGACCCCCCGCTCGATCGACGAGTACCGCGAGCTCGCTCCACTGCTGGCGAGCTCGGCCCGGGTGATCGCCATGGACCTTCCCGGGATGGGCAACTCGGCGCCCCCTCCCTCGCCGGCGACGATCGAGGCCTACGCCGTGGCCGCGCTCTCGGTCCTCGACGCGCTGGAGATCGACCGCGCCGACGTGATGGGACATCACACGGGCGGCGTCGTAGCACTCGAGCTTGCCGCGGGCGCGCCGGGGCGGGTGCGCCGGCTCGTCCTGTCCTCGACCGCCTGGGTCGACGCCGAAGCTCGCCGAGCCCGCCGGGACCGGCCCCCGATCGACGCAGTGGAGATCGCCCAAGACGGAGGACATCTCCTCGAGCTCTGGCGCCGGCGACAGGCCTTCTATCCGCCCGAGCGGCCTGACCTGTTGCAGCGCTTTGTCACCGACGCCCTCCGAGCGCACGACCTCGAGGCAGGACACCGTGCGGTAGCCGGCTACATGATGGAGGAGCGGGCAGGGCTCGTGCGCGCGGACGTCCTCTGCATCGGGCACGACGCCGACCCTTACGCGTTCCCGGACCACGAGCGATTGCTCGCGCACCTGCCGGGAGCCGCGTCGGGCGTGGTGGCGGGAGGAATGGTCCCCCTCGAGTGGCGGGCGCGCGAAGTCGCAGATCTCCTCGCTCCCTTCCTCGGCGCGAATTGAGCCCAGCTCGAATGCGAGACGTCGGCGAGCACGTGCTCGCCACGCCCGGCCGCCGGATACGCCGCTGCGCAGTCGAGTCGAGCGACGCGTCTGTCACAGTTGCGCCGTGACCACCAGTCGCCAGCGGGTGATCGGGATGCTCGGCGGGATGAGCTGGGAGTCGAGCGCCGAGTACTACCGCCTCGCCAACGAGCTCGTACGCGAGCGGCTCGGCGGCCTGCACTCCGCACGGGTGGTGCTGGCGTCAGTCGACTTCGCCGAGGTCGAGCAGTTGCAGCTCGAGAGCCGCTGGGACGATGCCGCTCGCCTGCTCGCCGGCGCAGCGCAGGGCCTGCAGGCCGCAGGCGCAGAGCTGCTGGTCTTGTGCACCAACACCATGCACAAGGTGGCGGACGAGGTGCAGGCTGCGGTCTCGATCCCACTGGTGCACATCGCCGACGTCACGGCACGAGCCGTTCTCCGAGCGGAGCTGTCCACGGTCGGCTTGCTCGGGACCGCGTTCACCATGGAGCAGGACTTCTACCGGGACCGGATGTCCCGGCACGGACTGACGGTCCTCGTTCCCGACGTCACCGACCGAGCCGAGGTTCACCGCGTGATCTACGACGAGCTGTGCGTCGGCATCGTCCGGGAGGAGTCCCGCCAGCGCTATCGCGAGGTCATCGAGCGGCTAATCGGGGCGGGCGCGGAAGGCATCATCCTCGGCTGCACCGAGATCGAGCTGCTCGTCGCGGCCTGCGACAGTCCGGTCCCGACCTTTCCGACGACGCGTCTGCACATCGAGGCGGCAGTCGACCAGTCCTTCGAGGATTGGCAAAGCGTCGGCACAAACTAGGTCCGCGGGTGCGGACTGCTCGATGGAGCGGCGCTCCCCGGCTGAACCGGGTGGCTACCAGTGGCCCCGGTGAATGACCTCGTCGAACGGACGGCGGTTGGGGTGGGCGACGGGCGTGAGGGGCCGGTCCGCCGGATAGCCCAGCGCCAGCATGTAGGCGCAGATCCGGTCCTCGGGTATGTCGAGGATACGCCGGCAGGCCTCTTGATCGCCGACGGCTGAGTGGCCTGAACCGATGCCCAGGTCGGTGGCAGCCAGCATCATTGCCATGGTCGCTTGGCCCAGGTCGTACTGGTCGATGGTGAGGTAGCGCTCCTCTTCCGGCTGGCGGAGCGTCATCACCACCGCAGCGGCCGCCTCGGCCAGGTGGCGAGCTCCCGCCCAGACGGTGGTGAGCTCCTGAAGCTGGGACCGCTCGGTCACCAGCACGAAGTCCCAGGGCTGGCGGTTGGATGCCGACGGTGATCGCCAGCCGGCTTCGAGGATCCGGTCGAGATCGCTCGTCGCAATGGGCCGGTCCTGGTAGGTGCGGACGTTGCGGCGAGCCCTGATGGCGTCCCATGTCTCCATAGGCCGAGGCTACGGGCTCAGATCGTCTCGTGGCGCAGTGACAGATCATCAGCGCCCCGCTCCGAGCTCACCGAGTCGAGGCCGTAGCGCCCGATGCATGCAAGTGGTGGGGACGCCGGCTGGGTACTCGCTTTTCGGTCGTCTTGCTAGCGGCTTTCCCCAACCGCGGCCAGCTCGACGGCAATGTCCACCAATTGGTCCTCCTGGCCTCCCACGAGCTTTCGCTCAGCGGCGCGCATGAGGATCGAGGCGCCGGACACGCCGTAGCGCTCTCCGAGACGCTCGGCGTGACGCAGAAAGCTCGAGTACACCCCGGCGTAGCCCATCAGCAACGCCAGGCGGTCGAGGGCGGGCTCTCGCTCCATCGCGGGACGAACGACGTCCTCGGCGACGTCGATCATCGCCAACGCGTCGATGCCAGTGCGCAGCCCGAGCTTCTCGGCCGCGGCGACGAGCGCCTCGGTCGGCGTATTGCCCGCCCCCGCGCCGAAGCGCCGCGTGCAGGCGTCGATCTGCACGGCGCCGGACCGGTGGGCGACGATCGAGTTCGCCACCCCGAGCGCCAGGTTCTCGTGGCCGTGGAAGCCCACCTGGGCGTCGCCTCCGAGCTCGGCGTGGACCGCCGAGACCCGCTCGGCGACCTGATCGAGCACGAGGGCACCGGCGGAGTCCACGACGTAGACGCACTGGCAGCCCGCGTTCGCCATGATCCGCGCCTGCGCCGCCAGCACCTTGGGAGGTTGGCTGTGGGCCATCATCAAAAAGCCCACGGTCTCGAGGCCGAGGCGACGGGCGTGGCCGAAGTGCTGGACCGAGATGTCGGCCTCGCTGCAGTGCGTGGCGACGCGCACCACCGTGGCGCCGTTGTCAGCGGCGGCCGTGATGTCGTCGGTCGTCCCCACGCCGGGGAGCACCAGCACCGCGATGCGCGCCCGTCGCACCGTCTCGGCAGCCGCGGCGATCAGCACCTGTTCGGGAGTGCCCGAGAGCCCGTAGGTGAACGAGGAGCCACCGAGGCCGTCGCCGTGAGTGACCTCGATCACCGGCACGCCGGCGGCGTCGAGCGCCGCGACGATCGAGCGCACGTCCTCCACGGTGAACTGGTGGCGCTTGGCGTGCGAACCGTCGCGAAGCGACGAGTCCGTGACCCTGAAGTCGAGCTCGTCGGAGTAGGTCGAGCGGCTCATCGCGGGGCTCCCGCCTCGGTCGACCCCGTGGCCGAGCCAACGGGCGACGTCTCGGCGAGGAGCTCGCCCACCCGGGCGGCCGCCGCGGTCATGATGTCGAGGTTGCCGGCATACGGCGGGAGGAAGTCGCCCGCGCCGGTCACCTCGAGAAGCGCAGTCATCCGCCCTCGGCCCCCGCTCAGGGCACCAGCGGGCTCGAACTGGGGCTCGTTTCGCAGCTGGTAGCCCGGGACGTAGGCCTGCACGTCGGCGACCATCGCCGTCACCGACTCGGCCACGGCCGCGGTGTCGGCGTCCTCGGGAAGCGAGGTCATCACGGTCACCCGCATCGAGATCGGGGGATCGGCCGGATTCAGCACGATGATCGCCTTTCCGCGTTCTGCACCCCCGACGACCTCGAGGGCGCGGGCGGTCGTCCTCGTGAACTCGTCGATGTTGCACCGCGTGCCGGGACCGGCAGAGCGCGAGGAGACGGCCGAGACGATCTCGGCGTAGGCGACGGGCACCACCCGGGACACCGCGTGCACGATGGGGACGGTCGCCTGGCCACCGCAGGTGATGAGGTTGACGTCGGGCGCGTCGAGGTGGGCCCCGAGGTTCACCGTGGGCACGAGGTAGGGGCCGATCGCCGCGGGCGTGAGGTCGACGAGGCGCATGCCGGCCTCGGCGAGGCGAGGGCCCCACTCGAGATGGACCGCCGCGGACGTGGCGTCGAAGACGAGCGCCGGTGACTCGGCCAGGCCGAGCAGCCACCCCGGACCCTCGTGCGTCGTCTCGAGGCCGAGGTCACGGGCACGCCGCAGACCCTCGCTCGCCGGGTCGATGCCGACCATCCACCGGGGCTCGAGCACCTCGGAACGGAGCAGCTTGTACAAAAGGTCCGTCCCGATGTTGCCGGACCCCACGATCGCCACCGGTGTTCGGCTCACGACGCTTCCTCTCTCGCCCGGGACGCCCGGGTCGTTGCTGGCCGCTCGCCGCTCATGCGAACGCCACCTCCACCCGGCCCACGCCATCGAGCTCGGCCACCACTTCGTCGCCGGTTGCCACCGCGACCGCCGCGGTGCACGACCCGGGCATCACCACCCATCCCGGCTGCAGCACCGAGCCGAGTCTCGCCCACTGGTCGGCCACCCAGGCCACCGCGAGCGCCGGGTTGCCGAGCACGGCGTCCGAGCGACCTTCTGCGGCGAGCGCCCCGCCCTTCCACAGCCGGGCCTCCACCCGCGAAAGGTCGAGCGCATCGGGGGCGACGCCGCCGCTTCCGAGCACCACCCCGGCCGAGGAGGCGTTGTCCGCCACCGTGTCGGCGAGGCGGATCTTCCAGTCGGCGATCCGGCTGTCGATGAGCTCGAGTGCGGGCACGACCCGCTCGGTCGCCGCCACCACGTCCTCGAGCGAGCAGTTCGGCCCGCGCAGCTCGGCTCCGAGCACGAAGGCGAGCTCCAGCTCCACCCGGGGGGCGCAGTAACGGGCGGCCTCGAGGCGCACGCCCGAGCGGTGCACCATCGAGTCGAAAAGGTGGCCGAAGTCGGGCTCGTCCACCCCCAGCTGGTCCTGCATCACCTTGGCGGTGAGTCCCACCTTGGCGCCGACGAGGCGCTCTCCCGAAGCGAGGCGCCGCTCGACGTTGGCGAGCTGCACCCGGTAGGCGTCGTCGGACGAGAAACCGGCGGTGGCGGCGGTGAGGGGTGGGATCGGGCGCACGTCGCGCTCTGCAGCGGCGAGCAGGGCGGCGAGCCGCCCGACCTCCTCGGCGTCGATCACCTGGACAGTCTGGCCATCGCTGAGCCCGGTGCGAGACGAACCGGTCCGTTGAACGAACCGAGGCGCCCGGAAGAGATCAGCTCGCGCCCGATCCCGTGCCAGCCAGGCGCTCGATCCGATCGAGGTCGGAGGAGTCCCCGAGCAGCTCCAGGCGCAACAGCGCGAACGGCACGTTGCCGTTCCGCCACAGCCAGTCGTGGAAGGCCCGGAGCGAGAAGCTCTCGCCGTCGCGCTCGCGGGCGTCGGCGAGCAGCCGCAACAGCTGCGTCTTGCCGACGAGGTAGGACAGCCCGAGCCCGGGGTTCGCGGCGTAGAGCACCGCCTCTTCCTCGGCGGTCGACGGGTCGACGGGTACCCGACGCGCGAGCGCGTCGGCCGCCTGCGGGATCGACCAGTCCCCGAGCGCGAGCCGCAGGTCGATCTCCACGCGAAGGGCGCGCAGGCGCAAGAAGCTGTAGATGATCCGGCGCGTCACCGGCGCTTGGTCGAAGAGGCCCGCCTGGGTCAACAGCTCCTCGTTGTAGAAGGCGATGCCCTCGTTGGCGCACGAGTCGTAGTAGTGACGCCGTGCGGGCCGCTCGTGGCGCCAGGAGAGCGCCAGCTGCTGGTAGTGGGCGCCCTCGTGCACGATCCCGGCCCGGGGGTCGGCGGCGTTGGCCCGATAGAAGTACGGCAGGTTGTCCGAGGGCACGGGCACGTAGCTCACCCCGTCCTCTTCCAGGCGCCCCGGCCCCGTCAGGTCGTCGGTGACCCCGAGCCACGCCAGCGGCTCGAGGTAGGCGGGACGGGGCAAGTTCCGGTAGTGACCCAGCTCGGCGGGCTGGGAGAGCAGGTCCTTGTCCGTGTAGAACGCCCGCACCTCGAGCTCGGCGAGGCGCTCGTGCTCGGCCTGGGCGGCGGCGTCGGCCGGCAGCTCGGGCCAACGTGCCGACGGGCTGCGATGCTGCTCGAACAGCTCGAAGGCCACCGAGCGATCCCACTCCTGACGCCCCATCGCCAGCAATTCCTCCGGCGAGAAGGGAAGGAGCGCCACCTCGTACAGGTACGTGCACAGCGCGTCGCGCCCGAGCGGCTCGAGCGGGCGGCCCCGGCCGAGCTCTGCTTCCACGAAGGCGTGGAAGGAGTCCAAAGCGCGGACCGCCGGCGCGGCGGCTTCCGAAAGGCGCCCAGCCCAGGCGGCGGAGAGCTGGCCGCCGAGGAGCGCAACCGACTCCTCGAGGCAGCGTCCGGCCCGTGCCGTGTCGCCAAGCGCCAGGCCGGCCGACTCGTGCACCAGCCCGGACGCCAAGTTTGGCTCCGCGTCGGCGAGGGTCCGCGGGATCGCCTCCACACGCACGAGGAGCTCGCCACAGCGCGCCTCGTCGAAAGGGCCCGCCGGGAGCAAGAGATCGAACACCGTGCCGAGCGTCTGGTCGAGGTAGAACGCCGGGTCCTTTCGCCACGGCGCGAGCACCTCGAGCTCGAAGCGCACCCGGGCCAGCGCCGTGGCGAGCAGCCGTGCATCGGTGTAGCGCTCCCCCGATCCGGGGTCGACCTCGAGCGCCGAGAGACGCTCGGAGAACTGGGAGCACTCCGCCACCTTGCGGGCCACGTCCCCGGTGGACCACGACGGGCGCCATCCCGATGGCCGGCCGATCCGCGGGATGTCGTCGCGGGTGTGGGGCGCATGACGGGCGCGCCACACCCAGAACTGCTCGGCGAGCTCTTCGAGCGGGTCCTCCGGCGTGCCGGCGAGCCCGGCTGATCCGTCAGGCGCACTCACCTCGCGGGCCCGGTCATCGGGCGGGCGACCCCCGGCTCGGCGAGGAAGCAGCGGGACCGCCAGGTCGGGCTCACCTCGTACATCTCCGGCTCCTCCTTCGGGCAGCGGTCGAAGGCCTTCGGACAGCGCGGGTGGAACCGGCACCCCGACGGCGGGCGCGACGGGTCGGGAACGTCACCGGGCAGCTCGACGGGCAGCGAGGCGCCGGCGCCGGGCTTGGGGATCGCCCGGATGAGCGCCTCGGTATAGGGGTGGGAGGGCGCAGACCAGACCGAGTCCGTGGCACCGGTCTCGACGATGCGCCCGAGGTACATGACGATGGTCCGCTCGGCGATCTTTCTCACCACCGAGAGGTCGTGCGAGATGAACAAGAGGCCAAGCCCTGCATCTGCGGCGACCGAGGCGAGCAGGTTGGCGATCTGGGCCTGCGCCGAGGCGTCGAGCGCGCTGATCGGCTCGTCGGCCACAAGACAGCGCGGGCCGCTCGCCAGCACCCGGGCGATGGCGATGCGCTGGCACTGGCCGCCAGAGAACTCGTGCGGGTAGCGGCGGGCGACCTCGGGTCCGAGCCCGACGCGTTCGAGCGCCTGAGCGACGGCCGGCCCTGCCTCGCCCGACTTGAGCCCGTCCCCCCGGCCGAGCGCGACGGCGTCCGCGATCTGCGAGCCGACCCGTCGCCGGGGGTTCAACGACGCATACGGATCCTGGAAGACCATCTGCAGCGAGCGCAGCGCCTGGGGCCGTGCCTTGCGGCCGAGCGGCTCGACGGGGGTCCCGCCGTAACGCACGGTGCCTCGCGAGAGCGGCACGAGGCCCATCGCCGCGCGCCCCAGCGTCGACTTGCCGCAACCCGACTCGCCGACGAGCCCGACGATCTCGCCGGCACCGAGGGTGAGGCTCGCGCCGAGCACCGCCTGTACTGGCGGGCGCCCGCGACGCTGGTAGACGACGTCGATGTCGTCGAGCTCGAGAAGCGGCCCTTTGCCCCCGCCGCCCGGCGGCACCCTGGCCGCGACCGGCGTCTCCTGCTCGAGCGCCCCGGTCACGGCACCTGCTCAGCCAGCGGGTCGGGCACGGGCACGGACGTGGCTGCTCCGGAGCTCGATGGCTCGGAGCGGTCGGGCGCCAACGGGTCGGGGTCGCATGCGAGCAGACGCCCGCCACCGATCGGACGCAGTGGTGGCACCTTGGACGAGCATGAGACCTGGGCGTAGTCACAACGAGGATGAAAGCTGCAGCCCGACGGCATGTCGTCGAGGCTGGGCGGGGACCCCCCGATCGGCCGCATCGGGACGCCGGTTCCGCTCGCGCCGGGGAGGGCCTGCATCAGCCCGTTCGTGTAGGGGTGACGGGGAGAGCCGAGCACCTCGCGGGTGACCCCGTGCTCGACGATACGGCCCCCGTACATGACGCACAGGCGGTCCGAGATGCTCGAGAGCACGCCGAGATCGTGGGTGATGATCATGACCGAGACCCCGCGCTCGCGCCGCAGCTGGTCGAGCAGGGAGAGGATGCCCGCTTGAACCGTCACGTCGAGCGCCGTCGTCGGCTCGTCGGCGATGATCAGGCGCGGCTCGCAGGCAAGTGCCATGGCGATGGCGATGCGTTGGCGCATGCCACCGGAGAACTGGTGCGGGTGCGAGGCGAGCGCCTGCTCAGGGTCGGGGATGCGCACGGCCGCCAGCATCTCGAGGGCGCGCTCGCGAGCCTGATCTTTGGACATGGCGAGATGGGTCCGCACGTGCTCGGTCATCTGCACCTCGATCCGCAAGAGCGGGTGCAGCGACGTCATGGGGTCCTGCAGCACCATCGAGACCTGCCGGCCGCGCACCGAGCGGAGCTCTCGCCGATGGAGGGTGAGCAGGTCACGGCCATCGAGGACCACCCGGCCCGTGGTGCGTGAGCCGCCCGGCAAGAGCCCGAGCAGGGAGAGCGCGGTGATCGTCTTGCCGCTGCCGCTCTCCCCCGCGATACCGAGGATCTCGCCCTGGCCGATGGAGAACGACACGTGGTCGACGGCGAGGCGGATCCCCCGGGCCGTCCGCAGCCGGACGCTCAGGTCCTCGACCTCGAGGAGCGTGCCGGTGCTCACTTTCCGAGCATCCTCGCGGTGCGGGGATCGAGGATGTCGCGCAGCGCGTCGCCGATGAAGTTGAAGGCGAGCACGACGGTCAAGATGGCGAGGCCAGGGAACAGCCCGACCCACCAGCTGTTGAAGTTCTGCGCTCCCGCGGAGACCATGGCGCCCCACTCGGCGGTCGGAGGCTGGGCACCGAGCCCGAGGAACGACAGCCCCGACAGCAGCAGCACGGCGTTTCCGACGTCCAGGGTGGCGAGCACGAGGAGCGGCCCGGCGACGTTCGGCCCGAGCTCGACCCGGAGGACGCGCCACCCCGACGAGCCGAACAGGCGCGCCGAGGTCACGTACTCGGAGGTTCGCGCTCCGAGCACGAGGCTGCGGGCGAGCCGGGCGTACGACGGCCACGAGACGACGATGACCGCGAGCACGGCGTTGCGCAGCTGGGGACCGAGCGCTGCGGCGACCGCCAAGGCGAGGATGATCCCGGGGAAGGCGAAGACCAGGTCCGCGATCCGCATGATGACGCTGTCCACGATGCCGCCGAAGAAGCCGGCCATCGCACCGAGGAGCGATCCGATGGCGAGCGACACGGCCACGAGCAGCGCGGCGAGCGGGAGGGACAGGCGCGCCCCGTAGAGGACCCGGCTGAAGATGTCCCGCCCGAGCTGGTCGGTGCCGAAGACGAACTGGTGCGTCGGCGCCAACAGCGGCGCCGCGAACTGCGAGTTCGGCGGGTCAGGGGCGAGGAGGGGGGCGAAGATGGCGATGACGATCCATGCCAGGATCACCAGTCCCCCGGTGAGGGCGAGCGGCTGGCGCCACGGCGGGCGCAGCGCGGCGCGGTCGGAGCGGTCGAGCTGCTCCTCGACGCCGGGCGGAGCGGCGTCCGAGTCGAGCGGGAGCGAGTCGGCGACGGTCATCGCAGCTCGATCCTCGGATCGAGGATGCTGTAGAGGATGTCGACCAACAGGTTGACGACGATGTAGATGAACGCCACCACCATGCTGACCCCCATGATCGCAGGCAGGTCCAGGTTGATGGCGCTGTTGTAGGCATATTGGCCGATCCCCGGCCAGCCGAAGATGTTCTCGACGAGGACTGTGCCCGACAACAGGCTGCCGAAGGCAACGCCCGAGACCGTGGCGATGCCGAGCAGCGCCGGCCGGACCACATGGCGCCGGATCACGGTCCACTCCGACAGGCCCTTCACCCGAGCGGCCCGCACGTAGTCGTTGTTGATGACCTCGAGGACCGAGGCCCGGGTGAAACGGACCATCGTCCCGACCGTGTAGATGCCGAGCACGAGGCCCGGCAGCACGAGGTGGTCGAGGGCCGACGCGAACAATGACCAGTCTCCGTGCAACAGCGCGTCCACGGTGTACAGGCCGGTGATGTTCCCGGGAGGGGTGACCGCCGGGCCGAGCCGGCCGCCCGAGGGGAACCATCCGAGGCGGAAAAAGAACAGGTAGAAGGCGAGCAGCGCCACCCAGAAGGTGGGCATCGACACGCCGAGCAGGCTGATCACGCGGATGACGCCGTCGACGAGCTTGCCCCGGCGCACTGCGGCGAGGATCCCGAGGCCGACGCCGAGCACGAGCGAGATCACGATCGCGAACAGCGCGAGCTCGATGGTCGCCGGGACGTACTCGGCGAGGTCGGTGACGACGGCCCGGTGGCTCTGCTCGGAGATCCCGAGATTCCCGTGCAAGAGCTTGCCGAGATAGATCACGTACTGATCGACGACCGGCTTGTCGAGGCCGTACTCGTGGTTGAACGCCTTCACGATCGCCGGGTCCCCGAGGGCGCGCTGGCCGAGGTTGGCGGCGGCCGGGTTGCCCGGCACGAGGTGGGTCAGCACGAAGGCAACGAGCGTGATGCCCACCATCAGCACGAGGCCGATGCCGATGCGACGCCCCAAAAACCTGCCGAGCCCGGCGGGGGTGACCCGCCGGGCTCGGCCGCGAAGCGAAGTGTTGATGACTGCCAGGTTAGCCAAGGTTCCGCAGGTCAACGAGCCACAGCCCGTTGCCCTGGACGTTCTTCACGCTCTTGGTCGCGACGACCACCTGGGCCGTCTGGATGAGCGGCATGAACGGACCACGCTGGTTCAGCTGCTGCTGGAACGCCTGGAACACCGACTGGCGAGCCGCAGTACCGGTCGTGTCTGCGGCCTTCTGAGCCAGGGTGGCAAGGCCCGGGGCGTCGGCGGTGGTCCATCCGGCGCGCAGCCCCACGAGGTGGCCCGGGCCGAAGACGAGGTAGTCGCTCGGGTCCGGGAAGTCCGGCCCCCACTCCCACAGGCCCATGGCTTCCTTGCCGCCGCGGTAGGTCTGCAAGGCGACCTGCACCGACTGGGGCTGCAGGGTCACCGTGATCCCGACCTGCTGGAGGTCCTGCTGGACCCGGGCCGCGAGGTCACCGAAGTTGATGCCGTTGACCTGCACGTCGGTCGGGTACGTCAGTGCCACCGAAGGGTTCTTCAGGCCCGACTTGGCGAGGTCAGCCTTGGCGACCGAGACGCTGGTCTTCGAGTCGGCGCTCGAGGGCAGCGCGCCGAGGAACACCGTCGGAACCACGCCGGGCGTCTGCACCGAGCCCGTCCCGGCAAGGGCGACGAGACTCTTGTAGTTGATCGCCGCGCGCACCGCCTTTTGGAACCACGGGTTCGAGGTCACCGTCGAGATCGTCGGGTCGTTGTTCGTGAAGAGGAAGAACACGTTCGGTGACGGTGCCCGCTTGATCTGCACGCCCGACAGGGACTTGGTCTGTGCCGGGGAAAGGTCGACGGCGATCTCGTTCGCCCCACGCTCGACGTCCAGTCCCTGCACCGGCGCCTGTACGTTGCGCAGGTCGACGGTCGAGTAGGCGGGCTTGGCGCCCCAGTAGTTCGGGTTGGCCTTCATGACCACCTGGGTGGTGGTGCTGAACGAGCTCAACACGTACGGGCCGGATCCCGCGGAGTGGTTGTTGAGCCAGTTCTCCGCAGTGTCCTTGGTCGAGGCGTTCGCCGCGTCCGTTCCACCGTGGGCCTTGACGAGCTTGGAGTTCAGGACCCCGGTCGCGGGGTTCGGGAGGATGTACGGAAGGGCGGGGTTCGGGAGGGCCGAGGTCATCACCACGGTCTCGGGGCCCTGCGCCACGATCTTCTCGCCCGCAAGGAGGAACGACGGGTTGCCCTTCAGGTTGACCATGCGGTCCAGCGACCACACCACGTCAGCCGAGGTGACCGGCGTGCCGTCGGAAAAGCGCGCCTTCGGGTTGAGGTGGAAGATGTACTTCTTCGAATTTTCGAGGCTGGTCCAGGAGGTCGCGAGATCCGGGACCACCGTCTTCAGGTCGCTCCCCTGGAAGGTGACCAGCGTGTCGTAGAGGCCGTTGTCCACCAGCTCGCCCGAGGGCTCGAACATGTGGCCCGGGTCGGCGGTGACCAGCTGGAACGAGTTGTCGATGACGAGCGTCTTCCCCCCGCTCGCCGATGGCGCAGCCGTGGCGCTCGCAGCGCCAACGGTGCTGATCGCCAAGGCAGCGGCTGACGCAAGCGCCCCGATCGCCCCTGCAACGTGCTTTCTCACCAGTCCTCCAGTCGTCGGAATCCGCTGATTTTGTCGTCGGGTGCCCGAAACGGCAAGGGGCGCGGTTCGCCCAGTGGACTGGTCGGACGTGCCGCCTCGAGGAGGGCGACCAGAAGAGACCGGTTCCGAAGGGATCAGCGGCCGACGATCACGAGCGCGCTCCGGCGCTCGCCATCGGCCGGTCGTCGCGTACCAAGGCGCCGTTCGCCATCACGAAGCTGACGTCTCGCATCGCCGAGATCGCCTTGGTCGGATCGGCCTCGACGGCGATGAGGTCGGCCATATATCCGGCCCGCACCTGCCCGATCTCGTCCTCGGCATGCACCAGACGGGCGGCGTTCAGCGTCGCCGAACGGATGGCGTCGATCGGGTCGAGGCCGGCCTGCGCCATGAACTCCATCTCGCGCACCGCGACCACCGTGTCGTCGGCGGGCTCGCCCGGCGGGTAGTCCGTCCCGTTCACGAGCGTCACCCCGGCGTCGACGGCCCGCTTGATGCTGTCGAGGTGGGACGGCCCGACCGCCATCGCCCGCTCGATCTGGTCCTCGGTGAAGTGGTGCTGCGCCATCCAGTCGGCAAGACGAGAGACGCACAGCGTCGGGGTGAGGAAGGCTCCCGCCGCAGCCAGCGCCTTCGCCGTTTGGTCGTCCAGCTCGTAGGCGTGCTCGAAGGAGCGCACCCCGACGTCGAGCGCCTGCGCGATGGAGACCGAGTTGGCGGCGTGCGCCACGACGTACTTGGCCTTCTCTCGGGCCGCCCGCACCACGCTGGCGAGCTCCTCGACGGTCAGCTGCATCCCCTCCATCACCTCCCCGGCATGGGCGAGGCCCCCGGTGATGAACACCTTCAGGTGATCGGCCCCCGCTGCGAGCTCGGCTCGGGCGGCGGAGAGGAACTCGTCGGCGCCGTCGGCGTACGAGGCGCCCATCCCCCACCCGTGCCCGCCCGTGGTCGACAGCGCCTGTCCGGCCCCGAAGATCCGCGGCACGCCGGCCCAACCCTCATCGGCCGAGCGGCGCAGCAGAAGATCGGCACGGTTCTGCTCGTGGACGCAGCGGATCGTGGTGATGCCCGCCTCGAGCGCGTCACGGGCACGCGCGAGCGAGCGCAACGTCGTAAGACCGGCCGACTCGGTCTCGTCGGTGGCCGAGAAGGGATAGACGACCGACAGGTGAGTGTGACAGGAGATGAGCCCCGGCAGCACGTAGCGGCCGCCGAGGTCATAGTGCTGGCTCGAGCCCGTCGTCGCCGACTCGCCTTCGGTCGCCCGGTCGGAACGAGTCACCACTTGGGTGATGCGGTCCCCGATCACCTCGATCGACGCCTGGGGGCGCACGGCGCCGGACTCGACGTCCACCACCGTGCAGTTCGTCAGCCACACCGCTTTCGCCCGCCTTCCTGTCCGGCAAGCCCGCACCGGCTCGCAAGGCGACACCTTGTCAGTCGCGCGCCCCGCGCGTCATAGATGACGCGCCAGATCGCCGTCGCTCGCCTGGCTCGCCTGGTCGGTGGCGGCGCTAGCCGATCTCGGCGAGGCGGGGAACGACGGCCTCGGTGAGCCGGCTCACCCACCCGGCCGGGTCGGGGCCCGGCGGCATCGCCTCGACGAGGTCGATGCCGAGCGCGCCGTACTGCTCCATCGAGGTCAAAAAACCGTCGACGTCCTCGAGTGGGTCGCCCAACGCGAGCATCGTCCTTTGGACGGTCGTGGGATCGCGGCCCTCCTCCTCGCAGTGACGCGCCAGCACCTCCAGCTTGTGGGCCACCTCCTCGGCACTGGCGGCGAACAGGTTGCAGGCGTCCGCGTAGCGGGCGACGAGGCGCAGCGTCTTCCGCTCCCCGCTCCCGCCGACGAGGATCTTCGGACGGGGCTGGCTGATCGGGCGCGGCCGACAGATGGTCTCGGCGAGCTGATAGTGACGACCCTCGTAGGGGCCCTCCTCGTCGCTCCACATCTGCAGGCAGATCTGAAGGGTCTCCTCGAGGCGCTCGAAACGCTCGGCCACAGGCGCGAACGGCACGCCGAGCGCGCGGTGCTCGCGCTCGTACCAGCCGGCGCCGATGCCGAGCTGTCCGCGCCCGCCGGAGAGGACGTCGAGGGTGGTGACGATCTTCGCCAGAAGGCCCGGGTAGCGGTACGTCACCCCCGTGACCAGCAGCCCGAGCGTCATCTTCTGGGTCTGGCCGGCGACGAAGCCCAGCGAGGTGTAGCCCTCGAGCATCGGGTCGTGGGCGGTCTGGAAGTGCTCCATCTGGAACCAGTGGTCCATCAAGCTGAACACCGTGCAGCCGCCGTCCTCGGCTGCCCGGGCGGTCGAGGCCAGGATCGGGCCCAGCGTCTCGGGCTCTCCCGGCAGGGTGAAGTTCGCGAAATGGATCCCCAGCTGCATTTGCGGCACCTCCTCGGCTTCGCTCGAAGGTATCCGGCCCACCTTGCGCCCCGAGCGGCCCGCCGGCGTCGCGCCGTGGGATCAGGTC
>JAODBN010000088.1 GCA_025463965.1 Acidimicrobiaceae bacterium | reverse complement strand
CGGTGCTGGCCAAACGACTCGAGCAGGTCGGCTGCGCGGCAGTGATGCCGCTCGGCTCACCCATCGGGTCGGGTCTCGGCATCCGCAACCCGCACAACATTGCCCTCATCGTCGAGCAGGCCAACGTCCCCGTGGTGCTCGACGCAGGCATCGGAACGGCGTCAGACGCAGCCTTCGCCATGGAACTTGGCTGCGACGCGGTGCTCGTAGCCTCCGCGGTGACTCGCGCCCGGCACCCCGAGGAGATGGCGAGAGCGATCGCGCTCGCTGTCGAAGCAGGGACCCTTGCTCGCCGCGCGGGGCGGATACCCCGACGCTTCCACGCCGAGGCCTCGAGCTCTCCAGAGGGCCTGGCGGACCTCTCGTCTGGACCGGGCGCTCCCGACGGCGGCGATCAGCCGCTTCCTGTTCAATGAGCACGACCGGCCCTGAGCCCTCGCCGACCTCCACTCCCCCAGTGGCCTTGACTATCGCTGGCGTTGACTCCGGCGGCGGCGCGGGGATCGCCGCGGATCTCCGGACCTTCGCCGCACACGGAGTCTTCGGCACCCTCGTAGTGACGGCACTCACCGCGCAGGACACGACGAAGGTCTATGGGGCCCAGCTCGTGGAGCCGGACTTCTTGTGCCTGCAGCTCGACTCCGTGCTGGGAGATCTACCGGTCGTCGCCGCCAAGACCGGGATGCTCGGCAGCGTCCGGCTCATCGACGCCCTCACCGAGCGCGCCCGCGCCGGTTCACTTCCACCGCTCGTGGTCGACCCGGTGATGGTCGCGACCTCGGGAGCAGCACTCGTGGAGGGCGACGCCCCCGCCGCCTACCGCCGACTGCTCGCCCACGCATCGGTGGCGACTCCCAACCTCCCCGAGGCCGAGTCGCTGCTCGAGCGCGAGATCCGTTCTCTGTCCGATATGGAAGACGCGGCGCGTGCGCTCGTCGACCTCGGCGTGGGGCTTGCCGTGGTGAAGGGCGGCCATCTTCGCGGGCACGAGTCGCTGGATGTCTGCTTCGACGGCACGGACCTGGCCGTGCTCGTCGGCGAGCACGTCGACACGGTCAACGTCCACGGGACCGGCTGCACACTCTCGGCCGCGATCACCGCCAACCTCGCGCGGGGCCTGTCCCCGCTCGACGCCGTGGCCGCCGCCAAGCGTTATGTGAGCCAGGCGCTGCGCCGCAGCGCCGGCTGGCATCTCGGAGAGGGCCCCGGGCCGCTCGACCACCTCGGCCCGCTCGCTCCGTAGCGCTCGATCGCACCCGTCCGCCTGAAGCAGTGTCGTTCGGGCGAGCCACTCGCGATGTCGAGTGCAAGAACCTTATGAGCGAACTTCTCCGCCGGAGCACACGAGCTGGCTCAGCTCCCGCTCGGGAAATCGAAACCGTCCCGGGCGCTTCTCGAACGGTACGATCGCGGTTGAGCGTCTGATCCAGGGCGAAGAGGAGAGGTCGAAGCGATGACCCGGCCGCTTGACCTCACGAGCATCGCGCGACGGGCGATCCAGATGTTGCGAGGCGCCATGGTCCGCTTCGCCTCCCCCGACCTGGTGCTGAACTTCGTCACCGGTGCACCGAACGACGTCACCCGCCATGCACTCCGCGCCGTCGTCACCCTGGGCATCCCCGATCGCCTTCGCGAGGGCCCAAGAGCGATCGGGCAGCTGGCCGAGGAAGTCGGCGCGAACCACGATGCGCTCGAGCGCGTCTTCGCCCATCTCGTACGCATCGGGCTCTTCGCTTCTCCTCGCCCAGGGGTCGTCGCGTTGAACCGCGTGAGCCGCTCGCGACTGCTCAGCTCGGCCGAGCTCAGCCGAGCCCCCGAGTTCCACGTCGACGGCGCTGGCCCGCGCCTTGAGGCCGCGCTCGCCGGGATGCTTCACACCGTGTCGACCGGTGAACCGTCATACGTGAAGGTTCACGGCGAGCAGCTCTGGGAGGCGATGACGGCGAGCGAGGCGCTGGTTTCGGCCTTCGATACCGAGATGGAGCTCCATGCGCACGCGATCGTTCGCTCCCTGACGAGCGCCTACGACTGGTCGCAGATCCGGCATCTCGTCGATGTCGGCGGAGGAACGGGACACATGCTCGTCGAGGTGCTCCGTGCGACTCCTTCGATGCGTGGCACCCTCGTCGAGTTCGCCGCCGCGCTCGATCGGGCGGACGACGTCATCCGGAAGGCGAATCTGGCCGACCGTTGCGACATCTTCGAGGGCAGCTTCTTCGACCCGTTGCCTACCGGGGCGGACGCCTACCTGTTGGCGTGGGTGCTCCACGACTGGAGCGACGAGAAGGCGACCCAGTTGCTTCATCGCTGCAGGGAGGCGGCGGGAAGCACTGGTCGAGTGCTCCTCCTCGAGAAGCAGCACGAGCTCGCCCGCGACACCGACCTCGATCTCCGCATGATGACGTTCTTCGGCGGGCGAGAACGTACGACCGAGCAGTACCGGGCGCTCGGCGAGGCGAGCGCTCTTCAGCTCATCGATGTCGTCCCGATCGACCAAGGATTCTCGCTGTTCGACCTGCGCGCTCGCTGAGACGCGCGAAGGCGACGGACAGTGCCGGCTCGGATCGCGTCGAAGCTCAACTTGCGCGGCCCGAGCACGAACTCTTCTTCGCGGTCTCCACGTTCGCGGTGACCTTCGGCGTGGTCGACAGCAGCCGATAGACCCGCCCGGCAGCGCCCTTAGCTCGGCTCGATCCGCGACGGCGCACCAAAGGCGGTGAGCACCTCCGGGACGGCTACGGCTCCGCCTTCGTCCTGGAAGCTCTCCATCAAGGCGATCAGCCACCGCGCGGTCATTGCCGTCCCGTTCAGGGTGTGGGGAGCTCGCATTCGCCCGTCGCCCCGGACTCGAGTGCCGAGCCGGCGACTCTGGTAGTCGGTGGTACTCGAGCACGAGGTGATCTCTCGGTAGCGCTCTTGGCTGGGGATCCACGCCTCGATGTCGTACTTCTTGGCCGCGGGAGCGCCGAGGTCTCCTGCTGCGATGTTGACCACGCGGTAGGTGAGGCCGAGCCCCGAGACGAGGGACTCCTCGATGGCGAGCAGCGACTCGTGCTCTTCGACGGAGGCCTCGGGTGTGGTGAAGACGAACATCTCGACCTTGTCGAACTGGTGGACGCGGAAGATGCCGCGGGTGTCTCGTCCGGCCGCCCCGGCCTCTCGCCGAAAGCACGTCGAATAGCCGGCGTAGCGCAGCGGGAGCTCGGCTTCGTCGAGGATCTCGCCGAGGTGCAGGCCGGCGAGGGCCACCTCGGACGTTCCGGTTAGGTACAGCCCGTCAGGCTCCACCCGGTAGAGGTTGGACTCTTCGGTCGGCAGAAAGCCCGTCCCGTACATCGCCTCTTCGCGCACCAGCACCGGCGGCAGCACCGGTGTGAACCCCCGGGCCACCAGGTGGTCGAGGGCGTAGCGGTACAGCGCCAGCTCCACGAGGGCGACCGCACCCATTCGATACGCGAAGCGCGATCCGGACAAGCGCGTCGCACGCTCGGTGTCGAAGCCGCCGAGCTCGAGATGGTCGCGGATCGGGAAGGCGAACTTGGGTGGCTCGCCGACCACTCGAACTACGGTCCCTTCGTCCTCGCCGCCGTCGGGGACCGAGTCGTCCGGCGGGTTCGGAACAAGGGCGAGCAGGCGGTCGCGCTCCGCTGTGACCGTCTCCAGCTCTTGCTCCGCCAGGCGAAGCGCCGCCTTGCGCTCGGCGAGCTGCCCGAGCTCCGCCTCGCTCGGCCGCCCCTTCGGGCGAGTGGCGGCGCGCAGGGACTCCACCCGCCCGGTGACCTCGCGCCAGGCCTCGTCGGCAGCGAGCAGCACGTCGAAGGTCTCGGCGGCGCCCTTGCGGGCGAGAGCGGAGCGGTAGCGCTCCGGCTCGGCCCGCGCCGCCCGGACGTCGATCAGCGCC
>JAODBN010000057.1 GCA_025463965.1 Acidimicrobiaceae bacterium | reverse complement strand
CGGCCTGCTGGACCGTCAAGCATCGACACTGGCGCAACCCTGGCGCGCTGGTTCCGGGGTCAGCCGGACTTGGCCCTACCGTGGCTTCGGGCGTCCACACGGTGGCAGGTAATCTCTGCGGAGATTTTGTTGGACCGTCTCGGCGGCCAGCAGATGCAGTGGATCTGGCCTCTAGTCGAGAGGTGGGAGAAACCAGCCGACACACTCGCGGCACCTGACGAGTTGGCTGAGATTGCTCGATGGGTCGCACGTGACAATCGTGCGGAGCGTCTCTTGGCGATGGCGACGTGTATCGCCGACACGCCAGACGAGCTCAACAACGACAAAACAATCCGGGTTGTGCTGCAGGGCGCGGAAGCGGTTGCCGAGCTAGCCGTCTTGGCTGTGCCGTCTACCAGGGATGACGATGACTCAGAGGAGCCAGTCCTTGCCGCTCGGGGCGTGCTTCGTGTGGCATCCCGGTTCACGGGCGAGGAAACGCTGGAGCGTAAGAATCGGATGAGCGACGGTCGGCTAGCCGTGGCGCGGATGATCGGCTACGGCAAAACCGCCCGCGACGCGCAGCTTGGACTAATCGAGCTTGCCGCTAGCATATGCCGTCCCGAGGCGCGCCTCTGTGACCTCTGCCCGCTTGCCGAGACGTGCGCTAGTTCGCCATCTCAGCGTGGGCCAATCCTCTTCTGACCATCCCAAGGCAGCATCAGAGAAGAGACTAACTATCCAGGCCAAGAGCAGTGGCGACCTCTGGCGCCCGTTCTGCCAGCACTGCGAGGATTCGACGGAAAGCAGCGTACTCGCCGGCTTGCATGGCGGCCGCGCGAAGCGCTAGGCCAGCATCGCTGCGGGATGGAATAGGCAGCTCCTGCTGGGACCGGGCTGGCTGGGCGGGGGCCTCTGGCGACTGTTCCTTGGAAGTGTGTCGTGATGCCTTGCGGTAACGGTCGTCCGCGTAGGCACAGAGCTCGTTGATCGGGCGGTCCAACATCTGCCGTATCTGCGGTGGGAGTGTTACACGCATCTTCGCTACGTTGATGTTGAATACCGAGTCGAGGTCGGTGTCGAACTCAAGTGCGGCTCGCGCCAGCTTCGTGTGCTCATCGATCCCGCGGATGCCGTTCCATCCACCCCACTGCACTAGCCGATCAGCGCGGTAAATGTAGATCCCCTGCTGTCGATTCCAGTTCAGCGGTCCTGAGTACCGTTCGAACTCTTCAGCCGAGCTGAACTCGTCACGTGCCGGCAGCACGAACCGCCTAAGCGTGACGGTCCCGGAGACGTCACCGACCGACAGCTCAAAACGCTGCAGGGGCAGTTCTTTCGTTGTTGGCTGGCTGGATGCGAACGGATTCCATGGCTGGACCTTATGTCCGTTTACTGTGATCACAAGACCGCTATGGTTTGAATTCTCAAGGTATCTGTGGAAGACGATGCCTAGATGCTCTGCAGTCTTGGTCGCTAGCGAGTCAAGCCGACGGCGAGCCCATCCGCCGTCCGGGCGCTTCTCGGGCAACACGCGGTCTAGCTTCCGCCAGATCACGACAGTTCCTGGTTCGGCGGCCAGACGTTCCGCGGACCGTTCGATCACCGGCACCATGACCGGTTCGACGACGAGCCACTCGTCCCACTCTGCGATCAGGTCGAGGTCCAGCGTTCGCACGTTTACGTTGCTCGCTGCTGAGCGACGGCATGTAACGACAGTGACGGACCGGCACTGGGACAGCGAGGCCGTCTTAAGGCCTAGCCCGTATCGGCCGAGGTCGCTGCGACCATACGCGCGTCGAGAGCCGTACCGGAGCGCCTCCAGAAGGCCGTTGCCCGTCATCCCATCGCCGTCATCGGAGATGACCACACATGACTCTTCGCCCGCGAACTCGACGGTGACGTCGACATGGGATGCGCCCGCTGTGACGCTGTTGTCCACGATGTCTGCCACTGCAGCTGGGAAGTCGTACCCGATGTCGCGTAGCGACTCCGTCAGCCGCGCCGCGGATGGCGTGATCTCTGCTGACTTCCAAGCCGTCATCCGACACCTTCCCGTTCTCCACCAAGCTTCTCGACCAGGATCTCACACGACCAATGACAAGTCCCGCAAACCATCGAGCAGGTCTACGGTCTCGCGTAGCCGTCGCTGTTCGGCCCCGGCGGAACTGATGATCATATCCGTAAAAATTTACTATGGACTCAAGTCATCTGACTTATTGATCGCTACCTTGTGCGATAAACTGTACACGAGAACACCGAGACGGGCCGCCCCGGTGTTCCGGCCACCGCAGCGGCCCTAGGGACACTCCACCTCAACCAGGAGGCGAGAGCCTTGGCCGCAATCATCCCGGACCGCGATCGCTGGTACATCCCACCGCCAGTCGAGGCAGCGGCCGTCCGCCGAGGCCGGGCGACGGCGACCTGGCGCGGATCGAAGCCCTAGACGCGGACCGCATGCACGACAGCCTGGTCTTCCTGGCCGGCTACGCCCCGGGCGTCCTAGACGTGATCCTGACCGCGACCGAGCCCTGCCTGGACGACGAACGCCTCTCAGACCAAGACGCGCTGGAGCCGTACTGCACCAAATGCGGTGCCGCAGCAGGCATCTTCGTCAGCCGTGGCAACGAATGGCTGCACTACACCGGCAGGCCCGAGACTGCCGACGTACAGCCCTACACCACCGACCACGAGCCCGCCATCGGCTGGCGCATCGCCACCAGTCCGGTGACGGTAGTAGCGCTCTAGTCGATCGCGACGTGCTTACCGAGGCCTGACTGTGATCGGCGAAGCATCTGCCTTAGTTCCTCGGGGGTGAACGCCGGACGCCGTTTGTGCAGCATTGCGTGGCAGTTCGGGCAGACCGGCCGGAGGTCCTCGAGCGGATCGACCGCGTACCCAGGCCCGACAGTGGACAGTTCCTTCAGGTGATGGACGTGGATGAAGTCCTTGCCGATATCGCCGTACTGCGCCTCGAAGTCCAAGTCGCAGACGTTGCACTTGTGGCCATACGTCGCCAGGCACTTCCTGCGTGCGGTCGGGTCCCGCTCGTACTTGTTCACCGTCACCCGGGTGACAGCCCCTTCGGCAAAGGTATGCTCCGGCTCCGTTTCCGCTTCGTCTGCGGACTGATACTCAAACCGGTCGATCGAAGACGCGAGCATTGTTTCAAGCAGACTCACCTCGCCGGGCGCAATGCCCGGCACGGTGAGACGCAGCCTGATTCGCTTTGTTGTGTTGCCGTCGCGGCGTACGTCTGAACGTTGGCCGATCTGCGCTTGGCGGCTCGTTAGCCGCA
>JAODBN010000045.1 GCA_025463965.1 Acidimicrobiaceae bacterium | reverse complement strand
CCGATGGAGGAGCCAGCGGGATACGACCCGAGCCGCTTCGAGCTGCTGCGGCGCTACCTCGCCGTGCTCGGCGAGCGCGCCGAGGCACGGCGCCTGCTCGGGCTCGTGCCGGACCTGCTGGCGAACGGCAAGTGCGACGTCAACTCCATCGGGCCGTTCTCCTTGAACCTGCTTGACAGCTCGAACCGTGCCTATCCCGACGGTGACGCAGCGATGCGGGAAGCGGTCCGCGCCCGTCACCTGGCCTACAGCCACGAGCTGCTCTACTTCCTCGCCCACGACCGGGACGTGCCCGAGCAGGTGTGCGCCGAGGTGGCCCGGTGGTCACTGTGCGCGGACGAGTTCACCGATACGGGGGGCTGGCCGCACCAGCTGTACGTGCGAGAGGCCCGGCGCATGGTCGGCTCGGTTGTGCTCACCGAGGGCGACCTGCGCCACCCGACGGACCGCGACGACGCCATCGCCCAGGGCTCGTACAACATCGACGTACGGGAGGTGGAGCGCACCTGGCGCTACCTCCCCGAGTACCACCGTCGCCCGGTGGTGCTCAACGAGGGGTACCTCTCGATTGCGGTCCCCCCCTACCCCATCCCCTACGGCTGCCTGCTGCCCGGCGAGGGGCAGGTCGACAATCTGCTCGTGCCGGTGTGCTGCTCGACGAGTCACGTCGCCTTCGCGTCGGTGCGCACCGAGCCGACCCTGATGGCCCTCGGCGAGGCGGCCGGGCTAGCCGCGGCGATCGCCGCCCGAAGCGGCAGGTCGCCGGGGCGCCTCGAGCCGAGGGCCGTGCGCCAAGCGCTCGAGAAGACGGCCGGCTGAGCGGGCAGAGGGACGGCCGGCGCGAGCCGGGCCGCCCTGGACGTGCCGCAGCCAGGCGAGGCGGCGAGACCTCAGAGCAGGCGAGCCACCAAGATGGCCACGTCGTCGAAGCGCTCGTTCGCCGCCAGCCCGAGCAGCTCGTCGGCGACCTTCCCCGCCGGAAGGTCCTCGGGCAGAGCGAGCAGGATCTTTCGCACTCGGTCGATGCCGACGAACCAGTCCTCGCCTCGCCGCTCGACGAGCCCGTCGGTGAAGGCGACCAGCATCGACCCCGCCGGAAGACGGGCGCTCGCCGCCCGGCGGGACACCCCCCTGGCCACCCCGAGGGCCACACCGCAGGCCTGGTCGAGGGCGACGACGGATCCGCCGGGCAGCCGCACCAGAGGCGGCGGGTGGCCGGCCGACGCGTAGTTCACGCTCCATGGCCCGTCCGGGCGGGCCGAGCGCAGCATCCGACAATAGGAGGCGGTTGCAAGGCTGGTGACCTGCAGGGCCTGAGCGAGGGCGTCGACCCGGGCGAGAACCGAGCCGGCATCGCTCCCTCGCTCGGCAGCATCCCAGGCACACGACCGGAGCAGCCCGCGCAGCTGGCCCATGGCGGCTGCCGCCTTGAGGTCGTGGCCGACGACGTCGCCCACTGCAAGGCCCACCGAAGCGTCCGGCAACTGGAGCACGTCGTAGAAGTCCCCCCCGACGGCCGCCGCGTGGTCGCTCGGCAGATAGCGCGCCGCGACGTCGAGGCCGGGCACGTCGGGCAGCTTCGGAAGCAGGCTCTCCTGCAGCACCTGAGCAACCCGGTGCTCGCGCTCGTACAGGCTCGTGTTGTCGACCACCAGTGCGGCGCGCCGGGCGAGGTCGCAGGCAAAGGCGAGGTCCTCCGGGGTGTAGACGCGTCCGGAACGGCCCGACACGAGGGTGAGCGCGCCGAGCACTCGGTCACGCGCCGTGAGCGGCACGTACATCACCGAGGTGGTCCCGAGCACGTTGCACAGCTCCAGCAGCTCCGGATCGGAGATGTGGGCGGTGGCGTTGCTCGTCTCGGCGTGGCCGACGAGGATCGGCTCCTCGCCGCGCAGGATGCGCAGCTGCGGCGCCGCGTCGGTGATCCCGTCCGGCTGAAGCTCGGTGAAGCGGCGGACGACGTCCTCCATCCCGTCGCGATGCAGCATGGCGATGTGCACCGGCCGAGTGTCCTCGCTCGCGAGGTCGATGATCACCCAGTCCGCGATGCTCGGGACGAGAAGGCGCGCCAGGCGATGGAGCGATCCTTCGATGTCCAAGCTGACCGACAGGTCGCTCGTCGCCTCGGCGAGCACCGCGGAGCGCGTCGCCGCGCCCTCGGCAAGGGCGACCTGCCTGCGGGCCTCGGCGAGCTGGGTGCCCGCAAACCGCTCTGAGGGCTCGCCGAGGCGGACCGCGTACCCGGTGACCGAGCCGGTCGCGATCCGCAGCGGGCTGATCTCGACCGAGCGTTCGAACGGGCGCCCATCGCAGTGTCGGCACGTCACGCGCAACAAGAGCGGAGTGTCGCTCACGATCGCCCCGCGCACCGTCTCCGCGTCTTTTTCGCACATGAGCGGGACCAGGCGGGGCACCTCGAGCTGGCGGGCGCGGTAGCCGGTCTGACGCTCGAACGCGGCGCTGGCGGCGACCACGCCGTAGCCGCGAGCCGCCGAATCGAGCAGGAGGATGGGTGTCTCGCTACGTCGCGCCGGCTCGGCCACGCGCGCAGCATATGCCTCAGCGCGGGCCAATTGTTCGGGCATTTTCGCCCCGGGGAGCCGTCCTCAGCCGGCGCTTCCCACGACGACGATGGGCTTCAGCCCGTCGTCGTGCGAGACGCCCTGGGACAGTGCGGACTCGACCTCCTCGAGGGCGAAATGACGCCCGAGGATGCCCTCGAAGCCGACGCGCCCGGACGTCGCGAGCGCGATCGCCGCGGGATAGGTGTTGGCGTAGCGGAAGGTCCCGGTCAGCCACAGCTCACGGGTCTGCAGGGCAGCCACAGGGACGCGTATCTCGTCGGCGCCCATGCCGACGAGCACCGCCCTGCCCGCGGGGGCAAGCGCCTCTATCCCCGAGCGAAGCGCTCGCTCGACCCCGCTGCACTCGATCAGGACGTCGACGCTCGCCGAGGCGGGAGCCTCGCTGCGTGCGTCGAGCACGACGTCGGCCCCGAGGCGGAGCGCCAGCTCGAGGCGCGCCGGCTCGACGTCGCTCACCGTCACCCGTGCGGCCCCGCACGCCCTCGCCACCTGGGCGGCAAGGGCCCCGATCGGCCCGGCCCCGGTGACGAGCACACGGCTGCCCGGAGCCACGCCCGCCTTGCGACAAGCCCACACCCCAACGCTCAGCGGCTCGATCATCGCCGCCTCGTCGTCTCCGAGCTGATCGGGCACCGCGTACACGAAGTCCTCGTGCATGACGAGATACTCAGTGAAGGCCCCGTCGATCGGCGGGGTGGCGAGGAACGAGACATCAGGGCAGAGGTTGTAGCGGCCCGAGCGGCACTGTTCGCAGCGGCCGCAGGGGATCCCCGGCTCGAGACAGACCCGCTCGCCGACGCGGTGGCGGGTGGCGCCCTCGCCGAGCTCCACGACCGAGCCCGAGGCCTCGTGGCCGAGGACCAGCGGAGCGCGGACCACGAAGTCCCCGATCCGGCCGTGGCGGTAGTAGTGGACGTCCGAGCCGCAGACGCCCACCGAGGCGATACGGACGAGCACCTCGCGCCGTCCCGGTACGGGCACCGGCCGCTCCTCGATCCGCACCACGCCCGGTGCCTCGAGCACTGACGCCCGCTGGCGCTCCGGACGACCCATCAGCTCGCCTGGTCCATGGATTGAACCGTACTTGGCCGCCATGTCCGGACGGGTCTGCGGATGCTGGCGCGGTGTCGGGGCAGGCGAAGGGGCCGCGAGGAGACCTCGTCAGGGGCCTAGACGCGGAGAAAGGGCCGGTGGGGGGACCGACCCTTTCTCACTGACCTTCAGGCGACGGAGGGGGGATTCCGTCGCGTCCTGCGGTCTGGGTACCAGTATGCGAGTGCGGGCACCATCGGTCAAACAGTTTCCCCAGATGGCTGCTATCTTGAATAGCGATGGACCTGCGCCAACTCCATGCCATCGTGGCGATCGCCGAGCACGGCTCGTTCTCGGCGGCCGCAGACGCGTTGGCGACCGTGCAGTCCAATGTATCGACCCACGTGAAGAAGCTGGAACAAGAGCTCGGGAACCAGCTCGTGGACCGCAGCTCGGGCGAGCTCACCGACGCCGGGGTCCTCGTGGTCGCCCGCGCGAAGCGGGTGCTGCGCGAGCTCGACGCGCTCTCGGCCGACGTCACTGCGCTCGGCCAGGAGATCGTGGGCACGGTCCGCGTCGGAGCCATCGGCACCGCGGCGCGCTGGCTGGTGCCCCAGCTCGTGGAGCTGACGCCGGGGCGGCATCCGAACCTGCACCTGGTGTTCGTGGAGGCCTCCACCTTGGGGCTCGGTGACCAGCTCATGAACGGCCTCGTTGACGTGGGCGTGCTCGCGCTTCCGGCCCCCGGTGGCGAGGTGCGGACGTCCGCCCTCTACGAAGAGGACCTGGTGCTCGTGGTCCCGCAGGGCCACCCTCTTGCGAACGAGGCGTCCGTCCCGCTTTCCGCGCTGGCCGAGCTCCCGCTGTTCCTTCCCCTCGCGGGCACCGCCTATCGCGACGAGCTGGACGCGGCGACCCAGGCC
>JAODBN010000035.1 GCA_025463965.1 Acidimicrobiaceae bacterium | reverse complement strand
GAGGTCCGGGTCGACCACCGGGAGCAGCCTGGCCACGGCCCTGCCGATCGCCTGGCCGGCGGCGGAGAGCACGGCGAGGGCACGAGGATCGCCGCCACGTGCGGCGTCCACGATCTCGAAGCTCGTCGGAGCACCCCCCGCCCGAGCGATCCCGGGCCCGCTCGCCACGAGCTCCAGGCAGCCCCGGCCACCACACACGCACCGCTCTCCCGGCTCGCTCACCGGCAGGTGCCCGAGCTCTGCGGCGAGCCCGTTGGCACCCACGAGCGGGCGGCCGTCGACGATGACCCCGCCTCCGACCCCGGTGCCGAGCGTGATGAGCACAAAGCAGCGTGCGCTCGCACCGGCGGCCCGGAACTCCGCGAGCGCAGTGGCGTTCCCGTCGTTCTCGATGACCACCGGGATGCGCAGCCGCCGCCTGAGGTCGACGCCGATGTCCTGGTCGCGCGCTCCGAGATTGGCACCCCAGACCAGCCGCTCGCGGTCGCGAGACAGCCAGCCGGCGACGGACAGCCCGAGCGCCTCGACTTCGGCTCCATGCACCGCGGCGACGGCGCGACACTCGCCGACGGCGCCCTCCAGCCCGGCGACGACCGCGTCGTAGCTCTCGGCGTAGCCCTCCAGCCAGATGCGGTGCACGACGGCGCCGGTGGCGTCGAGGAGGACCGCGGCTAGCTTGGTGCCACCGAGGTCCGCCCCGATCGCCATGGGCGCGAGCGCCCCGGCGTCACCGAGCACCGTCGAGCTAGCAGCTGCATCGGTCATCGAAGTCTCTTGGGGTCCTTTCGGCTTCCGAATCCTTTCGGATTTGGCTTGACCCGAACCGGTTCGCGCAATACCGTAGCGATTCGATAGCCCAGGGACAAGGAGCCAGGGTCGGTTCCGAATCGGTCACCCTCGGCGGGGGGTTCGGGGTTGCTGGCCTACGTTTCGCTCTGGTCCGCCGACCTGCTCGCGCTCGGTGACGCCGTGGACGAGGTCGCCGAGGAGGCCGACGCCTTCCACATCGACGTCTTCGACGGCCACAACGTTCGCGAGCTGCTCTTCGGCCCGGACTTGGTCGCCGCGCTCCGGGCGCGCACGTCCCTCCCGCTCGACGTGCACCTCAACGTGACGGACCCCGACTACTGGCTCGGCCGCTTCATCGATGCCGGCGCCGACATGGTCACCGTCCAGAGCGAGGCCAGCCCGGACATCCGTGCGACGCTCGAGACCGTGCGCACCCGCGGGGCGAGCCCCTCGCTCGGCCTGGAGGTGCACGAGCCGGTGGAGCGCGCCGAGCGGCTCTTCGAGGCAGTGGAGCGGGTGCTGGTAATGGGGACCGAGATCGGCATCAAGGGCGTCGGGCTCGACCCGGCGACCCCGGCACGGATCTCGGCCCTCGTCGCCGCCCGTGAGCAGCGCTTCGGCCCAGGAGGTGGACCGCCGATCGTCGTCGACGGGGGCATCCGTCCACACACCGTCGGCCCGCTCGCCGAGGCGGGAGCGGACGGTGTGGTGCCCGGCTCGCTGGTCTTCGGCCGCCCCGACCCGCTGGCAGCGATCCGCGAGCTGCACGCCCTCGGCCCTCGCACCCGATGAAGGCGGTCGTCGTGACGGCCCCGGGCCGCTGGTCGCTGGAAGAGGTTCCGGACCCCTCGCCCGGCCCGCTCGAGGTCGTGGTCGAGGTGGAGCGCTGCGGGGTGTGCGGCACCGACCTGCACGTGCTGGACGGTGAGCACTCTTCGGTCCGCTACCCCGTGATCCCCGGCCACGAGCTGAGCGGACGGGTGGTCGCGCTCGGCGAAGGCGTGAGCGGGCCGGCGCTCGGCACGCTCGTGGCGGTCGACCCGATGGTGTTCTGCGGCCACTGCCGCCAGTGCCGCAGCGGCTGGACGAACCTGTGCGCGAACGGCGGCGGCCTCGGCACGACCGCGGACGGCGCCTTCGCCCGTTACGTGCGTGTGGCCGCGAGCCAGTGCGAGCCGGTCCCCGACGCCGTGCCCGCGCGGTGGGCCTCGGTGACCGAGCCCCTCTCGTGTGTCCTCCACGCGCTCGACCGGATCGGCCCCGTCGTCGGTGCGAACGCCCTCGTGCTCGGCGCGGGACCGGCGGGTCTCTTGCTCACTCGGCTGCTGAGCCTCGGTGGCGCGCGTGTCGACGTCGTCGAGCGTCGGCCGGCTCGCCGCGACGTCGCCCCGACCTTCGGCGCCGAGCGAACGGCGGAGCAGGCGCTCGATCTCGACGTCGGCGACGGCTGGCAGGTGGTGGTAGACGCCACGGGCAACGCCGCAGCGATCGAGGAGGGTCTGGGCCTCGTCCGACGAGCCGGGACCTTCGCCGTCTTCGGGGTCTCGAGCGCCGACGCGAAGGTGACGCTCTCTCCCTACGACGTCTTTGCCCGTGAGCTCACGATCGTCGGCTCGAACTCGGTGCGCCACAGCTTCGGACGGGCCCTCGAGCTGCTCGCGAGCCGCCAGATTCCGATCGACGCGCTGCTGGACGAACCGGTGCCGCTCACAGACATCGAGACGGCCTTCCGCCACACCCGTGAGGGCTCGGGCCTCAAGGCCACCGTCCTGTCGGGCGCCAGCTGAGAGAAGGAGCCTCAATGCACGCAGTTGTCTACGACCGGCCCCGCGAGCTTCGTATCGCCGAGGTGGTCGACCCGCTGCCCGGTCCGGGAGAGGTGCGCCTTCGGGTGCGGCAGACGGGCATCTGTGGAACCGACGTCCACCTGCACAACGGCGAGTTCTTCCCCGTCTACCCGCTCATCCCGGGCCATGAGATCGTCGGCGAGGTGGACCTGCTCGGAGAGGGCGTCGAGGGGCTCTCCCCCGGCCAGCTGATCGCGCTCGACAACATGGTGACCTGCGGCGTGTGCGAGAACTGCCGCCGGGCCCGTCCTGCCTTTTGCGTCACGCTTCGCGCCCTCGGGGTGACCGACCCGGGCGGCTTTGCCGAGTTCGTGGTGGCACCGGCCGGCAAGTGTCACCCGGTCGACGATCTGGACCTCGACACCGCGGTGCTCGCCGAGCCGGTGGCCTGTGCCATGCACGGGCTCGACATCCTCGCGCTCGGCCCCGGGCTCGACGTCCTGATCGTCGGCGCCGGCCCAACCGGGCTCATCCTCACCCAGCTGCTATCCGGGGGCGGCACGGGACGCCTGACCGTCGCCGCGCCGACCCCTGCCAAGCTCGAGCTGGCGCGCTCGTTCGGGGCGGACGAGATCGTCCGCTTCGGCCGTGAGGACCCCGAGCTCGCCGTGGCGGAGCTGCGCCGGCTCGCACCAGGAGGCTTCGACGTCGTGATCGACGCCACGGGCGCGCTCGGGGTGCTCGAGCAAGGCCTCGAGATGCTGCGCGTCGGCGGGACGCTGTTCGTCTACGGCATGGCCGACGAGAACGCCCGGCTGCCGGTCAGCCCCTATGACATCTTCCGCCGTGAGCTGACGATCAAGGGCTCCTTCTCTCAGTCCTACAGCTTCGACCGCGCCGTGTTGGCGCTTCGCTCCGGGCGCGTCCGCCCCGACGGCCTTGTGACGCACCGCTTCGGTCTCGGCTCCTACGGCGAGGCCGTGCGCACCGTGCGCGACGACCGCAGCTGCGTGAAGGCGGTCGTCGAGGTCTAGGAGGGCTCGGCTCCTCGACCGCCGGGAACGCATCCCGGCGCCTCGCTGGCCGATGCGCGAAGGTGGCGGGCCGTGAGCGCTGCCGTCGCCCTCCCCCGCCGCGTGGGCGGCGCCCGCTCGGGATCGAGGGCGGATCGGGCGCGCCTCGAGGCGCCGTTGCTCTTGGGCGTGCTCCTGGCGGGGCTCCTCGTCTGCCTGGCGCGCAGCCCGTCGGTCCTCCTGCATCCCGAGCTCTGGGCGGAGGACGGCCAGGTCTGGTTCCGCTCCGCCTACGAGCAGGGCTGGCTGCACCCGCTCGCCACGCCGCATACCGGCTACTACCAGAGCTTCCCCCGACTCGTCTCGGACCTCGGCCTCAACGTGCCGCTGCAGGAGCTGCCCGCGCTGTTCATGGTGGTCGCCGTGCTCGTCCAGGTGCTCCCCGCGGTGCTGCTCGCCTCCTCCCGCTTTGCCACTGCCGTCCCCAGCCTCCTCGCCCGCCTGGTTCTCGCCGCCGCCTATCTCGCCCTCCCCAACACCTTGGAGGTCAACGCCAACCTGACGAACGCCCAGTGGCACCTCGGACTGCTCGCCCTGCTCGTGGCGCTCGCCGCTCCCGGCGGGACGCCGTGGCGGATCTTCGACGTCGTCGTCGTGGTCCTGTCGGGGCTCACTGGGCCGTTCTGTCTCGCCCTGCTGCCGATCGCGGCGATCGTGTGGGCGGCGAGGCGGCGCACGTGGACCGCGGTGCTGTTCGGGGTCGACCTCGCCTGCGCCGGGCTCCAGGCGTATGCGCTCGCCAGCTCGGCGCGGGGCCACTACGGCCCGCTCGGTGCCAGTGCAAATCGGCTCGTCGAGATCCTCGGCGGCCAAGTCGTCGGTGGCACCCTGCTCGGATCGGCTTCGCTGGACTCGGTCCGATCGGGAGGCGAAAACCTGCTCATCTGCGGGCTCCTGCTCGGGCTCGGCGCCCTCCTCGTCGGCTGGGCGCTCGTGGCCGGGCCGCTCGAGCTCAAGATGGTCAACCTCTACGCGGGGCTCGTGCTCGCGGCCTCCTTGGCCACGCCGGTCGCGAGCATCGATCATCCCCAGTGGCAGATCCTCGTCGAGACCGGTGGGCTGCGCTACTGGTTCCTCCCGGCCGCGGCCCTCGTTGCCGACGTCTTCTTCCTGCTGCGCAGCGCCCGACGGCTCCCCGTGGCGGTCGGGCTCGTGCTCTTGTGCACGCTCGTCGGGCTCGGGGTGCGCGAGGACTTCCGCTACCCGGCGGCGCCCCGCCACGACTGGGGGGCACAGGTGGCTCGCTTTGACGCCTTGCCGAAGGGGATCCGCTTCAGCTTCTCCATCGACCCGGCCCGCTGGCACATGACGCTCGTCAAGCGCTGAATCAGGCGCGCCGCGCTGGACGTCCGTCGCCGGAGGTGACTTTGAGCACCGCCTGAGGCAAGATCGTCGTGGCGCGGATGGACCGGCGCGGAGAGGGGCCGGGATCGTGGACGAGCGAGCCGGACAGGCAGCCGCTGCAGGGCCGACCGCACCTGAGGGAACCCGTCTGACCCGGTCCGGTCCCTCGCAGTCGCAGTGGCCGGACCTGCGCCTCTCGGACTGGGAGGAGACCCGGGACGCGCTGCTGCTGTGGACCCAGGTCGTGGGAAAGGTGCGACTCGCCCTCGAGCCGATGGTCAACCACTGGTGGCAGGTG
>JAODBN010000007.1 GCA_025463965.1 Acidimicrobiaceae bacterium | reverse complement strand
CGTGGGCGGCCGCCGGAGAGCTCGAGTCGGCCGGCGAGCTGCTGCGGTCCTGGGCGTCCTCGCGCGCCCTCGCTGGGGTCAACGCCGAGCTCGTCCGCCTGCCCGGAAGGACCCCGGTTCTGTGGGTAGAGGTTCCGGCGACCGACCCGGAGCGGGCGGAGACGACCACCTTGCTCTACGGCCACTTCGACAAGCAGCCGCCTCTCGGGGAGTGGCGCACCGGCCTCGACCCGTTCCGCGCGGTGCGCGAAGGAGACTGCCTGTACGGCCGGGGCACCGCCGACGACGGCTACGCCACCCCGGCTGCTTTGCTCGCCCTCGAGGCGCTCGCCGCGACCGGGACCCGGCACGGCCGCTGCGTGCTGCTCGCCGAAGCGAGCGAGGAGAGCGGCAGCCCGGACCTCGGCGCCTACCTCGAGCACCTCGCCGATCGCATCGGCCGGCCGGACCTGGTGCTCTGCCTCGACTCGGGCGGCCCCTCCTACGACTGCATGTGGGTCACGAGCTCGCTTCGTGGCAACCTCGTCGGCACCCTGTCGGTGCAGGTCCTCGATGAGGGAGTGCACAGCGGTGCGGCGGGAGGGGTCGTGCCCTCCTCATTCCGCCTGCTGCGCAGCCTGCTCTCGCGAGTGGAAGACGAGCGCACCGGAGAGCTGCTGCTGGCCGAGCTTCACGTCGAGACTCCGGCGCATCGGCGGCGGGAGATCGAGGAGGTCGCCGCCGAGCTCGGCGAGGCGGCCCCCGGCCTCTTCCCGACGGTGCCGGGCCTGATGCTCTCGGGAAGCGACCCCGCCGACCGGCTCGAGCGGGTCACCTGGGGGCCGGCGCTCGCCGTCACCGGCGCGGCGGGGCTCCCGGCGCTCGCCGATGCCGGCAACGTCTTGCGGCCCTTCACCGCAGTGAAGCTGTCGTTCCGTCTGCCTCCCACCTGCGACGCCGCCCGGGCAGCCGCTGCGCTCGAGCGGGTGCTGACGGCCGATCCTCCGTCGCGGGCGACGGTTCGTTTCGAGCTGGAAGCTCCCGCCGACGGCTGGGACGCGCCAGAGCCGGCCTCCTGGCTGGCGGGAGCGGCGCGCAGCGCCTCGCTCGCCTACTTCGGAGCGCCCCCGCGCCACGTCGGCCTCGGCGGCTCGATCCCGTTCATGGCCGATCTCGGCAAGCGCTACCCCGGCGTCCAGTTCCTGGCGACCGGCGTGCTCGGTCCAGCCTCCAACGCGCACGGGCCGAACGAGGCGCTGCACGTGCCGACCGCCAAGGCGATCACCGCGGCGATCGCCCACGTCGTCGCCAGCGTCCCCGCCTATGTTCATTAGCCGTGCTAACTGATACGCTTCTTAGGTGGCTGACGCAGCCCCGGACGGGTCCTTTTCCGCCTCAGCAGGCGAGGGCGAGGGCCGCATGGCGGGAGCGCTCCGGATCGCGGTGACGCGTCTCACGCGCCGCCTACGCGCCGAGCGGGCGGACCACTCGCTCACCTTGAGCCAGATCTCCGCCCTTTCGAGCCTCGACCACCACGGACCCTTGTCGCCGACGGCGCTCGCCGAGCTGGAGCGGGTGCAGCCCCCATCGATGACACGGGTCATCTCGGCACTGGAGCACCGCGCCTTCGCGATCCGAGCGCCACACCACAGCGACCGGCGACGCTCGGTGATCGCCATCACCGACAAAGGCAAGTCCGTCCTCGAGGAGAACCGCCGCCGGCGAGACGCCTGGCTGGCCAAGGTTCTGGAGGAGCTCAGCCCCGACGAGCGTCAGGCGCTCGCCCGGGCGATCCCTGTCCTGGAGCGCATCGGACGCTTCTGAGCGCGCTTCGCCAAAAAAGGCGTCAGGCCCCTCGGCCCGGCAGGGGACCCTCCCCCGCTCCCGTCTCCTCAAGAGCGGTCGCGATGGCCGCGAGGTCCTCGCTCGACAGGTCCAGACTGGCGGCGTCTATCCAGCCGTCCACCTGCTCGGGGCCGCGGGCGCCGACGATCGCCCCGGTCACTCCGGGTACCGACAGCGTCCAGGCGATGGCCACGGGCCCGACATCCGTCGCGTGCCGCTCGGCGATCGGCTGCAACGCGTCGACGAGGGCCAGGTTGGCCTCCAGCTGAGCGCCCTGGAACAGCGGGTGTCGGCGTCGCCAGTCGTCGTCGGGAAGCGACGCCACCCGCTCGGCGCTGAACCGGCCGGTCAACAGGCCGGCTTGCATCGGGCTGTAGACGATGACGCCCGTTTGGTGCTCCTCGCACCACGGCAGCAGGTCGGCAGCCGCCTGTCGCTGGAGGAGCGACAAGGGAGGCTGAAGGGTGCCGACGTGTCCCAGCTTCTCGGCCCGCTCGAGCTGCTCCACGCTGTGGTTCGAGAGCCCGACCGCCCGCACGAGACCCTCTTGCTGGAACTCCAGCATCGCGCCCCAGTACTCCTCGACCGGTGTGCCGTCCTCGGCCGGCCAGTGCACCTGGTAGAGATCGATCCGCTCGACACCGAGCCGGCGCAGGCTCGCCTGCAGCTCCTCGCGAAGCACCTTCGGCGAGAGGATCCGCCGGGTGGGCCGCATCCGGTCGACCGGGTCCGGGAGCACCCCGCCCTTGGTGAACACGAGTGGCCGATCAGCCTCGGGCAGGTCCCTCAGCGCGAGCGCCACGACCTCCTCTGAACGCCCGAAGCCGTAGGCCGCGGCGGTGTCGACCCAGTTCACCCCGAGCTCGACGGCGCGGCGGATGGCGGCCACCGAGGAGTCGTCGTCCTGGCTGCCCCAACCGCCGACCCATCCGCCGCCGCCGATGGCCCACGAGCCAAGCCCCACACGGGTGATCTCGAGACCCGTCTCCCCAAGCGCTCTCGTCGGTAGCGTCGTACGCCTCCCTCGGTCGTGCCTGATCTCCCACCAGGTCCCCGAGCGACCCTACTGAGCTTTGCTGCGGCCTGCCCGTCCACGCCTAGCTGGCGACGCGGCCAACTCTCAGCCGACGAGCGAGAAGCTTTGCTGCTTCGCCTTTCCGCCGACCTCGTATCGCCAGCGAAGCGCCGTGAACACGAGGCCGTGGCGGTCCTGTTTGCGACCTGACAGCTCGAAGGTGGCGTGGTAGCGCACGAACTTTCCCGCCGCGCAGTCCGGGGTGCAGGTGTTCAGCACATAGGTGCCAGTGCCGCGAGCGTCACCGGTCGTCCACCTGCTCCAATGGATCCCTTGCAGCACCTCACCGGCGTCGGCGCAGGTGATGATGATCTCGGTCGGCTTCACCACCGGCTTCCCGGTGCAGTCGACGAGCTTTTCCGTGCGGGCCGTCGAGGAGGCCAGCGCTGCGCCGACCCGAAGTGGCGCGCCGAGCAGTCCAAAGGCGCCGCCGAAGCACGCCGTGACAAGCAAGGCGACACGGAGAGGGACAACGGCGGGCATCGTGCTCCCTGGGTTCTGGCGGTCATCGAGCGCGATTGAGCCTACGCGAGCACCGCTCGACAACGTCGTGCGGTGCGGGCCGGACCTACCAGCTGCAGGCGACGTACTTGGTCTCGAGGTACTCGGCGAGTCCTTCGTGGGAGCCCTCGCGCCCGAGGCCGCTCTGCTTGACCCCGCCGAAGGGGGCCGCCGGGTCGGAGATCACGCCCCGGTTCAGACCGACCATGCCGGACTCCAGGCGCTCGCTGACGCGCAGCCCCCGCGCCAGGTCGCCGGTGTAGACGTACGCGACGAGGCCGAACTCGCTGTCGTTGGCGAGCGCCACCGCCTCGTCCTCGTCGACAAAGGACGCCACCGGGGCGACGGGGCCGAAGATCTCGGTCCGCAAGATCTCGGCATCGGGCGGGACATCGACGAGGACCGTGGCCGGATAGAACCAACCCGGCCCGTCGGGTGCCTTGCCTCCAACGAGCGTCCTTGCTCCCGCCGCACGCGCCTCGTCGACGAGACGGCTGACCTTTTGCTGCGCCTGTTCGTTGACGAGGGGCCCGAGTCCCACGCCGTCGGCCAGCCCGGGCCCCATCTTCACGTGGGTCATCGCCCGGGCAAGACGCCGCGAGAATTCCTCGGCGACCGGCTCCTCGACGTAGAAGCGGTTCGCCGCCGTGCAGGCCTCTCCTCCGTTGCGCAGCTTGGCCACCATCGCGCCCTGGACCGCGGCGTCGAGATCGGCATCGGCGAACACGAGGAACGGGGCATTGCCGCCGAGCTCCATGGAGCAGTTGACCACCCGTTGAGCCGCCGCGGCGAGGAGCGCGCGCCCGACTTCGGTCGAACCGGTGAAGGAGAGCTTGCGGACGCGGGAGTCGGCGAGCGCGGCGTCGACAAGCGGGCCGGGCCGGCTGGTGGGGACGAGGTTCACCACCCCGGGAGGAAGCCCGACCTTCTCGAGGAGCGCCCCGAGCCACAGGGCCGTGAGAGGCGTGTCCTCGGCCGGCTTGCAGACGACCGTGCAGCCTGCGGCGAGGGCGGGAGCGATCTTGCGCGTCAGCATGGCAGCCGGAAAATTCCACGGGGTGATGAGCAGGGCCACCCCCACGGGCTGCTCGATCACCATGATCTTGTTCGCGCCGGCCGGGGCGCTCGAAAGGCGTCCCTCGATACGCACCGCCTCCTCGGCGAACCAACGGAAGAACTCTGCGGCGTACGCCGCCTCGGAGCGGGCGTCGGCGAGCGCCTTGCCGTTCTCTGCCACCATCAGCACCGCCAGCTCCTCTTGGCGGGCGACCATCTCGGCGAAGGCGCGGCGAAGGATCTCCGATCGCTGGCGCGGAGCGGTCGCCGACCAGGCGGGCAGGGCGGCCGAGGCGGCAGCGACCGCGGCGAGCGCGTCGCTTGGCTCGGCGTCGGCGACGCGTGCGAGCAGGCGACCACTTGCCGGGTCGAGCACCTCGAAGCTGGCGCCGGAGGCGGAGGCTCTCCAGGTCCCGCCGACGAGGCAGCTCGTCGGCGCCGCGGCGAGCGCTGCCTCGAGGCGCGAGTCCTGCTCTTTGCCGAGGGCCGTCTTCGTCCCTGCAGTCGTCGCTCCCGGACCAGTCATCGAGTGCCTCCCATTCGCCGTCGGATCGTAACGGTGCCTCGCTCGCTACGGTCTCGACGATGGAAAGCCGACCAGCCCCGATCGCCGAGAGCACGGGCGGGGACCGGGCCGAGGCGAGCGTCGACCGCCACGTCGTGGAGAGCGCGCGGCGCCTCGCCGAGGAGGTCCTGTTCCCTGGCGCAGCCGAGGTGGACGCGTCGCCGCTCGTGCCCGAAGAGCGGCTCGACGCGCTGGCGGCCGCCGGTCTCTACGGCCTCGTCGGTCCGATCGAGGCTGGTGGGCTCGGTGCCGGGCCGGCGACCGTTTCCCGGGTGCTCGAGGAGCTGGCGAGCGGCTGTCTGACGACCACCTTCGTCTTCGCCCAGCACCACGGGACCGTGCGCACGATCGCCGGGGCGGGCGGCGAGCTCGCGGCCCGATGGCTTACGCCACTCTGTCGCGGCGAGGTGAGATCGGGGGTGGCGTTCTCCGGGCTGCGCCGGCCGGGCACCGCGGCGATGGTCGCACGCGAGTCGCCCGACGGCTTCGAGCTCACCGGGAGCGCCCCCTGGGTGACGGGGTGGGGGCGGATCGATGTGCTGCACGTGGCGGCGCGCACCGACGACGAGCGGGTGGTGTGGGCGCTGCTGGACGCGAAGGAGAGCGACAGCCTGAGCGTCGAGGCGCTCCGCCTCGGCGCTGTCCAGGCGAGCGGCACGGTCTCGCTGCGTCTCGAGCACCACCGCGTCGGCGCCGAGCGGGTCACCTTGGTGGAGCCGTTGTCTGCCTGGCAAGAGCGCGATGCTCGCGGGCTTGCCACCAACGGTGCGCATGCGCTCGGGGTCGCCCGGCGCTGCCTCGCGCTTGTCGGACCGGGCCGCCTCGAGGACCAGCTCCTCGCGGCGCGCGAACGCCTGGATTGCGCCGCACCCGAGGAGCTCCCGGGCGCCCGGGCCGCGGCGGCCCTGCTCGCGCTGCGCTGTGCGGCTCGCCTCGTGGCGAGC
>JAODBN010000432.1 GCA_025463965.1 Acidimicrobiaceae bacterium | reverse complement strand
TGAAACCGCCGTTAGCTGTAAGCGCAGGCTGTACCACTCCCGGCGGTGCTTCTGCTACTACTGCTATCTTCTGCACTCCTGCTGGTAGTGGTTGTGCCAAGCGTACACAGTTCGGAGGAATGTAAATAGATAGTCCTGGTAGATACAGCCAGACAGTTGAATAATTATCAAATGCTAGACCGTGTGCGCTAAAGGCAAAGCTACCTGAATCAAATTGTGGACCTGCATTCGTGAGTAGTGCAGTAAATCCAGTACGATGTAGTTGTGGCGGAACTGGGAACGGATATGCATGTTCCTTCCGCGTAGTGAATTCCTGCTGACCTGCACCGGGCTGGTGAATAGCTGGTAAACCGGAACGCCGAATCCGTACCCTACCAGTATTATCACGGCCCCGAGGTCCGACAATCCCTCCGGGTAATACGTCAGGTACTTCCATAACGGCGGTGTCAATAGGTACGCCAGATTCTGTATCTCTATCCTTACTCAGTGGTACGCTGGTAGGTGTAGAGAGTACGAGGATACGATGCTTTAGAGCATCAATAGTTGCACTCATGCTGGCCCCTTAGTTGGAGTTGGCTGGGGATGATTGATAGCAATATAGATACTCAATATGCCGACGAGAATCATAAGAACGCCTAGCGGCTTCATCCCGTAGTTCCCTGCGGAGTGTTTGTGCCGACAGTAGTAGCATTTGTACCCGATGTAGTGGATGGAGGTATACCAATCATTTGAGCGATATTGGTATCAAAGCTATTCCACCAGTAGACTGTTGCGCCAAGTCCAATCAACCATGTTAGAGCTACTGCTATGTCCCCGTACTGCTCAGATTCAGCGGCCATAACCATAACAAAACTAAAGATACCAAAGCCCGCAATCCAAGCTATACCGCTAACAGTTGTAGGCGGGCCTACACCATTAGCGACACTACCTACTGCGCTTGCTGCTGGATTTGTACTCATGCTGTGTTGGGATTAGTTGATGGATTACCAGGAATGATATCTGGTAGCGGTTGATTACCGGGCGGTGTTGCAGGCCCACCGAAGATATTATGAAACTGGCTAAAGTTACCTGGATCTGTACTAGATGGTGTACTAGAAGGATTGAAGTTAACAGATGTTAGAATTGTTTGCACAATAGAATTGATATAGCCATGCGAGATAACATACACAAAGAAAATCCATACAAGCGGCGCGGTAACCTCACCTTTCATGATTAAGCCGCCAAAGTGTTTTATATGCTTCCCACCATCCTAGATAGTGTAGTTCATATGGCATAGAATACCACATTCTATCTCTCAGACGCCAAGACGCCACTAGACCTACTGCATCTTGCGGGCCAATAACCCACAATTGATGTACATAAATATCATAGAGCAATGGCAGTCCTGCTTGTACAGCAAAAGAAACCGGGCCTACAGTAGAAGTGACAGTAGAAGTGATGGGTTTCATGCGAGCACCTTACCTATCTCGCGTGGCTTGCGTGGTCTACTTGGGCGCGATCGTGACACAGGCGGCAATGCTGGTGGAGGTTCAGACGGAGCTTCTGCTACAGGCTTTGGCGCAGGAGCTTCCGGCTTCTGATCTGATGTAAACTTAGGCGTCAGGTTTGGTGCTCTTGTACCACTACCCACAAACACCTTATGCCCGGCTTCCTGCACAGCATTTGCTGGACCCTTAGCACCGAGTTGTTTGAGGCCAAAGATAATCAAACCCGTACCTAAAAGAATAAGTCCAGCGCGCTTCATAATACATGGCTGAAAGAACCAACCGAGAAACTGACTACCCGGTATAGGATTTGGATTAGCAGTGCTGTACTCCGCGAGACTATTGATACATGCAGTTCCACTACTTGAAACAGGTGCAGGTGCGTTACTTCCTGTACCGGCTGGCTGCGGCGGATTCTTACCACTAATCAGATTAGCAAACGCATGGGTACCCCACTTACTAATCTGCGTTGATTGCGTAGTGGTCCAGCTAGTCCAGGGCGTATTAGATTGTAACGCACCAACAACTGTCGGCGTTATAGCCTGCATCTCAGCAGCAGTTGCAGCAGCCCCAGCACTTGCGGTCTGATAATTCTTCACACCAGCAGAGTTGAAGTTAGTCGTTGGGGCTTTGATTCGATTCGTAGTATCTGCTAGTGGATTCCACGTTGCATTGGTATTCTCAAAGCTCGCCCATTTCTTGAGACTAGCAATGTTCGTAGCAGTAACCGGCGCACCTATATCTACAAGTACCTGCGCCCAAAAGGAATCAGGTACATTCTTACCTGGGTCGCGCCAGCTTCCTTAGTAACAGTCGGCATTAGTGCGATGAAAAGAGAGACTTAGCGGAGATAGGAGATGCAGCTAATGGTGATGCCATACCGAGCGGTCCTGGCGGTCGAGATACAGGTGGATTACCCATAGGTGTCCCACCAGCTACTGTACCGACACCTGTAGGCGAAGTAGGACTGGTTGGCGCAGTAGCACTCGATGCAGTCTGGGGCGTGTTCCAATACGGGACAAATCCTGGTTTTGTTAGTAGCGACACCTTACCCGTATACAGAGTAAAGGTTCCAGGCGTCAATTCCTGATAAATGTTACCAAGATTAGCAGCCCACTCAGCAGGAGTGATAAGACGATAGCCAGATGGAGCCCCACCACTAGCAGGATTAGTACCAGCACTAGCACCAGTAGAGCCGTCTGTACTCCCCGATGCATCAGAAGTTCCTCCCGGTAGCGGTTACTCACTGCTGTAGTTGTACCAGTTGTGTTACCTGCAAACTTCTTATAGATGACGTAGGCAGCAACAGATCCAATGAGAATCCATGCCCATACAGGTAGTGGCCCTGCCTTACGAGTGAGCGCATTCCCACTAGTGGAACTACCGGAACTACTAGCGGACTGATCCACTCGTTGT
>JAODBN010000338.1 GCA_025463965.1 Acidimicrobiaceae bacterium | reverse complement strand
CTCCCGAAGCCTCAGGCCGAATAGATCACGGCCGCCGGATGTCGCGAGCCGCGGTCGCCGTCCGCCTGTCGTTTCGCGGGGCGACGGTCGAGCCACGATGGATGTATAACGTCGGCAGCACCACACTCCGCAGTGGCGACTCAGGCTCCTGCATGCGAGCCAACAACAACTCGGCTGCGACTGTGCCCATTTTCTCGGCGTCGCGGGCGACGACGCTCACTGGCGGGTCCATGAGGCGCAGCAGCTCGACGTCGTCGCAGATGACGAGCGAGACGTCTTCACCGTGTCGTAGTCCATGCTCGTTGAGCGCGGCGAGCGTCCCCACTCCGATCTGTGAGTTGGCGGCGATAATTGCTGTCGGCGGATCATCTCGCTCGAGGACCATCTTGGTCGCCTCGAACCCGAAGTCGCGCGAATACGAGCCCACTTCGATCACGACGTCGTCGAGCGACGAGATCCCAAAGGCGGCGTACGCTCTCTGAAAGCCCTTCAGGCGGTCCCGCGACCCCCTCGTCTCAGCAGACCCGACGATGAAATTGATCTTCCGGTGCCCGAGCTTCAAGAGCGCGGAGGTCGCCTCGGCCACGCCCGTCGAGTGATCGAAGAGAACGGCGTCGGTTGCCACGCCCCTGATCTCACGGTCGAGGAGGACGACCGGAGTCGACTGGTTCCTCAGGGCGCGCAACGTCTCGGAGTTTGTCTCCGACTGGAGCGAGAGGATAAATCCGTCGACCCGCCGCTGACGAAGGACTCCGATGTGCTTGGCCTCGAGCATCGGATCGCCGAGTGAGTTCATGAGCAGTATCGAATAGCCGTGGCTCTCGAGCTCTTGCTCGGCGCCCTTTACGATCCCCGCAAAGAGGGGGTTCGAAATGTCACTTACGATGAAGCCGATCGTCCGCGTCGAGCCGAGCCGAAGGCTCTGGGCGAGAAAGTCCGGCTCGTACCTCAGTTCCTCGACGGCTTCCATGACCCGCGCACGCATCTCCGGGCTGACGTCCGGGTGGTCGTTGAGTGCCCGAGAGACCGAAGAGGGGGCCACTCCCGCGAGACGCGCGACCTCTTTGATCGTCGGCTGTTGATCGCTCGGTGCCATTAGCGTTCCGAGCGCCGGCAGTCCACGACGCCCGGCCCGGGCGCACTAGGTCGGACGCCAGCAATTGCGCTCTCGGTCAAGATGTGGTCGTTCTCCCCGCGATTGGTGACGTCACGCAACCATGATGACCAGTTGACGCCTCTCGGAAGCCGCATAGCTCAGCTCTCGATCACGCATATCGCCGCGCCGACGTCGACTTCGTCTCCCACGGCCGCGACTTGTTCGACCACAGTACCTGCAACCGGCGAGGGGACTTCCACAGTGACCTTGTCAGTCTCGACCATCGCGAGAGGTGTGCCGACCTCGACGACCTCGCCCACCGCAATGGTCCACTCCGAGATGAGCGCTGTCTGTGTGGTGTCGCCCACCCTCGGCAGTTTGATCTGGTGCCGCACGTCCTCAGCTCCCCGACGCCTGGACGCGGGTGAACATGTCCGCGGTGCTTGCCCGAGGGCTTGCCAGAACCCGCTCCAGGGTCGCCTCGAGCGCGTCGCGTTGCTCGGCCCAGATCCGCTCGATCCCTTCCTCGTCGAGGGTGCCGTTGGCGATCAGCTTCTCGCCATAGAGCCGGACCGGGTCCCGTTCGAGCCAGCTGTCGAGCTCGCCGGCAGGCCGGTACGCAGCCTTGTCAGAGCGTGAATGGCCGGCATAGCGATAGGTCTTCGCTTCGATGAACGTCGGGCCCTCGCCTTCGCGCGCCCGGGCGGCCGCCCGCTCGATCACGCTGAGTACGGCGTCGACGTCCTGGCCGTCGACCGTCTCGCTCGGGATCGCGTAGCCGGCTGCCCGCAAGGCGAGGTCCTCGATCGGCGTCGTCCGGTCGATGCGCGAGTACTCGCCGTAGAGGTTGTTCTCGCAGACAAAGATCACCGGGAGCCGCCAGATCGCGGCCAGATTGAGCCCCTCATGAAAGCCGCCGATGTTCGTCGACCCGTCGCCGAAGACCGACACCGATATGCGGTCCGAGCCGAGCACCTGGGCAGTCAGCGCCGAGCCGGCAGCGATGGGGATGCCCGCTCCGACTATCGCCATCGTGGGCAGAAGTCCGACCGACGAGTCGCTTAGGTGCATCGATCCCCCGATGCCACCCATGCAGCCGATCTGACGACCGAGTATCTCTCCGAGCAACGCGTCGGGCGTCACGCCGAGCGCCAAGGCCATACCGTGGCCCCGGTAGGTGCAAACGACGACGTCGTCCGGCCGGGTAGCTCCTGCGATGCCGACCGCCACGGCCTCCTGCCCCTGACAGGTGTGTGTCGTCCCGGGGATGAGACCCTCGCCGAACAGGTCGATGACCCGGTCCTCGAGCAGGCGGATCTCGACCATCCTGGCGAACCGGACGGCCACGTCATTGGTGAGGGCGAGCCGGCGCGAAACGGCGTCGAGCTGAACCTCGGTTTCTTCCGGCAAGACCGGGCTGCTCATCGCGTGTCCTCCCACCAGTGTCCTGGCACCTTGTCGGTCGAGATCAATTCGGAGATCTGCTTCGCTACGTACGGGCTCGACGGCAGGTACTCGGCCTCGAGCTCGGATCCGTAGGGAACGTGCACGTCCGGGGCCGTGATCCGCATCACCGGGCCGCGTAGGTCCGAGTAGCAGCGCGACGCGACGTGGGAGACGATCTCGCCTCCCCACCCTCCGGTCAGCTGGTTCTCCTCGACGGTGACGAGGCGCCCAGTCCTCGCCACGGAACGTTCGACGATGCCCCGGTCCCACGGCATGAGCGTCCGCAGGTCGATGACGTCCGCCGACCATCCGTTGGCCTCGGAGACGGCGTTAAGAGCGATGCCGACCGTCTGTCCGAGGGCCACGATCGTCACGTCGTCGCCGTTCGCCAAGAGCTCCCCGACGCCGAACGGAAGCACCGCGTCCTCGCCGGGCTCGAAGTCCTCTCGTCGTCCGTAGAGCGCTCTCGGCTCGAGCACCACGACCGGGTCGGGATCGCGGATCGCCGCCTTCGTCAAGCCGTAGGCGGACCGGGCCCCGGAGGCGACGGCCAGCTTCAGGCCGGGGGTCCCGAGGAGCCACCGCTCGAGTGTCTGGGAATGCTGGCAACCGAACCCGAGACCCGACCCGCATGACGCCCGGACCGTGAGCGGTGCGTTCAACCGCCCCCCTGACAGGTAGTGCATCATCGCAGCCTCGGTGACGACCTGGTCGAGGGCAACCCCGAGGAACTCGACGAACATGATCTCGACGACTGGTCGCAGTCCGGTGACCGCAGCGCCGACCGCGGCGCCGAGGAACCCCGTCTCGGAGATCGGCGTGTCGCGAACCCTGAGCGGTCCGAAGCGCTCGAGGAGTCCCTCCGAGGTCTTGAAGGGGCCCTCCGCCTCGGCGATGTCCTCACCGAAGGTGACGACCGTGGGGTCGCGCTCCATTTCCTCGCGAATTGCAAGGGCTATCGCCTGGTTCATCCGGAGCTTTGGCATCGCTCACCACATCCTCGTCGTCGATTCGTCTGCACTTGACACTGTTGGCCGCTCTGTCGCCGCACTAGTCCTTGCCGTCGCCAAACGCCCCGACGGCGTCCAGCCGCTTGAGCTCGTTGCCGTCGAGGCCGAGAACCTCGGTCAGCACCTCGTTCGTGTGCTCCCCGAGCAGGGGTCCTCGGCGTATTACCGGGCCGTGGCCGCCGACGCGCGCCGAGCTGGCGACTTGGCGGACCGCGCCAAGGCTCGGATGACTGGTCTCAACGATCATCTCCCTCTCGGCGACCAGCGGATCCGATAGCGCGCCGCTCACGTCGTTCACCGGCCCGCACGGGACACCTGCGGGAACCAAGATCTCTAGCCAGTCCGCTGTCGACCGCTCGGAGAACAGTTGGCACAGCTGGTGCACAACGAGGTCGGCGTTGCGTCGTCGCGCCTCGAAGGTTGCGTACTCGGGGGCGCTCTTCCACTCGGGCTTCCCGATCACGTCGACGAGACGGCGCCAGAACTTCTCCTTGGCGCACGCCACGACGAGCCAACCGTCTGCGGTCGGGAAGTTCTGGAACGGGATGAGCGACGGATGGGCCGACAGGGCTGTGCGCGTCGGCTCGTATCCCTCGCTCAAGTGCCAGGTGGCGACGTAGCTGAGCATGGAGATCGCCGTGTCGAACAGCGCAACGTCGCACTCGGTTCCAACGCCTGTCTCGCGGGCGGCGATCACTCCAGCCAGCAGCGCCATCGCCGCGGCGAGCCCGGTCGAGAAGTCGACCAGCGAGAGGCCGGTCTTCTGCGGCGCCTCGTCGGGTGATCCGGTGAGGGACATCCAACCGGCACGACCTTGCATCACATAGTCGTATCCGGGGTCAGCCTGCTCTGAGCCGGTAACGCCGAACGAGGTGAGGAAGCAGCAGACAATGCTCCGGTTCAGGTGGCACAAATCGGAATAGCGGATGCCGAGCTTCTCCGGAACGTCTCCGCGGACATTGGCGAAGACCGCGTCCGATGACGCCACCAGCTGATCGAAGACGGCTCGCCCCGAGGCATTGCGGAGGTCGAGCAGGACGCTGCGCTTCCCACGGTTGAACGTCTCGAAGAACAGGCTTCCGTCGCTGTTGCGAAACGGTGGAACGGCACGGCCGACATCGCCTCCGGTCGCCGGGTCCTCGATCTTGATCACATCTGCTCCGAGATCGACGAGCTGGGCCGTGCCGAACGGTCCCGCGCCATACTGCTCGAGGGCGAGGATCCGCACGCCGTGGAGGGGGCGTCGCCGCGCCGGGGCTTCGGCCGCCGGTTCACGCGTCCCGCGTGCCGGATCAGTCAATCGAGTCCTCGCATCCGCGAAGAAAGCGGTCCGGGGCCGTCACTTGTCGGCGCGGAATTCCGCGATGAAGTCCTCGTCGAGCTCCCAACCGAGCCCGGGCCCATCCGGCAGCTTGAACAGCCCGTCCTGAAGCTCCGGCCTGTTGCCGAGAATCCGCCAGAAGATCGGGTCGCGCTCGGGATGGAACGCCTCGGCGTAGGTGCCGTTCGGCATCGAGGCCAGCAGATGGCTCGCCAGGTGCCCCTCCTCATGGTGGCCCATCTCGACCCCGAAGCTCATCGCCATCTGTGCGACCCTGCGCCACTCGGTCGGGCCGCCGCCCCACGAGGCATCGAAGTTCGAGACGTCGATCGCCTCGCCGACCATCAGGTCGCGCATCGCTATGCGATTGATCTCTGTCTGGCCGGCGGCGACCGGGACACCGGTCTTCAGCCTCACCGTCTGCATCGAGCGACGATCGTCCGGCCACTGGCAGGGCTCCTCGAACCAGCGCAGCTCGACGAAGTCACGGGTCCGGTTGACGAATTCGATCGCTTGGCTCGACGTCCAGCCCTGGTTAGCGTCGACGAGGAAGAAAAAGCCCGGGTGGGCTGTTTTTACGGCCCGTCGCAGCCGTTCGGTGTCGACCTCGGGCGAGGCGCCCCCGATCTTGAACTTCATGCCGACGAATCCTCCGTCGGAGAAGAAGCTCACCTCCTTCTCGATGCTCCCCGGATCCTCGGTGTAATAGCCGCCTATGCCGATCATGGGGATATCCGATCGGAAACCGCCCCACAGCCGGTACAGCGGCTGGTTGAGGGACTTCCCGATGGCGTCCCACAGCGCCGTGTCGACGCAGCTGATCGCCTGCATAGCGAAGCGGCGATCACGCAGCTGGTCCAAGGTGATGCGTCGCATCGCCTCCCAGCACTCTTCGATAGCAAAGGCGTCACGGCCGATAAGCATCGGGACCAACTCATCGTGGATGATGCCGATGATGGTGCTCTGCTCGGCGTCGGCGTCGGCGTTGTAGGCCTCGCCGACAATGCCTTCCTCGGTCGTGACGCGGGTGATGATGGTGCACCGGCGCGGCATGCGGTAGTAGCTGCCCCGGTATAAACGTTCGAGCGTCACACGTACCGGCACGGTCTCGATCGAGCGGATGCGCAGTGGCACGGCCCCCATCTTTCGTATCGTTTCCAGTTCCATTAGCTCCGGACAGGAGCAGCCACTCTGCGCTCGGCAAGACGAGTCGGCTCGCGTCTGCCCAGGGTCCTTTTTTTGAACCCGCCCTCTCGCTCCGGCGAAGCCGACTGGTATCGATTCCGATGCTAGACAGACCCCGCCCGCTTGTCAACCTGAATAGAGCCAAAATGAACGGTAGAAGGGACGAAATTCAGCCTCCGGAACCGAGTGAACTCCTCCGAGCCGAGGCGTCCGACCGTCACATGAGGGCGGAACGAGCCACCACCGGAAGTCGCGGGCTCGATCTAGCTTCAGAGGCGCGACGGGTCGGTGCTGTGAGTCAGCCAGGCGCGGAGGTAGTCGAGGCTCGTATCGACGATCTCGAGCTCGGACCGCCCCGGCCAGACGTTCGACACTTCGACCAGCCACGTGTCACAGCGAGGCGCGCGGGCAAGCGCACCGAGGACCCCAGGGATGTCGAGATCTCCTTCCCCGAGCGCAACGCAGGGCCACCAGTTCTCCGGATCGCGCTGCGAGCTGTCGATGCGCAAGTCGCGAAGGTGCGTCATCACGACCCACGGCAGGGCGGATTCCACTGCCGCGACGAGATCGTCACTGACCCGCGCCGCGTTGCCGACGTCCAGGCAGATGCCGAGATAGTCAGAGCCCGCGCTCGAGACGAGGTCGATCACGTCGATTATGGAGCGGTCGGCATGATTCTCGACCGCAACGACGACGTCGAGTCGCTCGGCTTCTCGACAGATCTCCGAAATCGGTCCCCGGAGCTGAGCCAGCTGAAGAGCGCGCCGTTCGGGATCATCGCTCCAGGAATTCTGGTCCCCGCACACGATCCGCGCAATGCGACAACCAAGATCACTGGCTGCTTGGATGGCTGCTATCGCTTGGGCGAGCTTTGCGGGACTCTGGCCGTCTTCCAGACCATTGCGGTGCCCCCAGGCGTAGATGCACTCGACGCCGATTCGTTCGAGCTCCGCCCGCAACATCTCGAGTCCGGTCGTGTTCTGGTCCTCGAAATGAATCGTTTGCAGGGAGAGCACGTCGATGCCGAGCCCTTCCACGTAGCCGAGTAGGTCGTGGATGCCCCATCGTTGTCCGATCGGGCTCTCCCAATGATTCACCTCGCCAAACCAGCGGTGGAACGAAAAACTGTCGACCCCGAGCCGCATAGCACGACGCCGCGCAACCGATGGAGCCGCCGAGGCGTTGCTCACCGCCCCTCGCTCCGCGGCCGGGACAGTTGACGCGGGCCCGCAAGTTTGGGCATCAGCGCGCAAGATACCCCCCGTCGATCGGGAGCACGATCCCGTGGACATAGTCCGAGAGGCTCGACGCCAAGAACGTCACCGCGCCGAGAAGATCGCCCGGCTCACCCCATCTCCCCGCAGGAATCCGCGTAATTACCTGTTCAGCGCGCCTTGGGTCGTCCCAGATGTGTCGGTTGAGCTGAGTCCTGATGTACCCGGGAGCGATCGCGTTCACGTTCACCCCGGACTCGGCCCACTCAAGGGCCAGGCTCTTGGTCATCTGGGCCACCGCGCCTTTGCTGGCCGCGTACGCCGCGACCCGCAAACCCCCGAAGAAGGCGTACATCGATGCGATGTGGATGATCTTGCCGGCGTGCTACGGCTCCATCACCGTGAACGAGAGCTGGGAGAGCTGGAATACCGAGGTGAGGTTCGTCGCCAGCGTCAAGTCCCAGTCCTGCTCGTCTACCGTCGACGACGGCTGGGGTCGCACGTGGCCGTGCGAGGTGACCAAGATGTCCAGACCACCAAGTTGATCGAGCGCCCGGCCAAACGCATCCTCGCACGCGGTGCGATCTGACAGGTCGGCCTGAACCGACACCGAGCTCGCTCCGTTCGCCGGCAGAGCGGCGACAACATCGTGGACGCTCGCGGATCTGCCGATCGCGGCGACCGAGACCCCCGAGGCGTGCAGATCGGCGACGATCGCCGAGCCAATACCGCCTCCGCCGCCGGTGACTATCGCCCGCTTTCCTTGGAACAGTGCTTCAACCAAGTTCTCGTCTCCGGCTGCGTCGCGATCGCCGCAGCGTTGACTGCACCTTCGGACCTCCTCGGCGTTCAAGCGGGGGTGATGTCTCGCATGCAGTGGTCAATAGATCAGCTCACGGCCTGAGACATTACGGTGTCGCGATACTGAAGCTGATCCCAAACGAGGAAGACGGCAGGGACTGGGACATCGTCCGGCTATGCGAGCTGCCGACAGTTTCCGGCTCCAAGCAATTCACGATTACCCTCGCTACGCGTGCCGGTGAGACCCCGACCGACCTGACTTCGCTGCTCGCGAGAACGCGCCGAGCGTAAGTTCGACCGCGCTGTCCACAACTGATATGGGTCGTCGTAGGAATCCAACAGCAATCGATTCCACCTAACGTAACGCCGGAGGCCGACGGCGTCAAGCGGGCAGGCGGCTCTCGTGACAGGAGCTTTCACGGGGCGTCCGGCAAGCGGTCAAAAGGCATACTCCCTGAGGACGGGCTCTCGGACCTCGACTCCGAGCCCGGGTCTCGTTGGCATCTCGATGTAGCCGCCAACCTGCTTGAACGGCTCGTCGATGAGGTCGTGCTGCATCGGATTCCGATCTGGCTTGAGCTCCTGCACAAGGCATCTCGACGTGAAACCGGACAGGGCAATCGAGGCAGCCGTGTTCACGGCACTCGACCAGGCGTGGGAGTTGAACCAAAGGTTGCGGTCCTCCACGAGCTCGATAACCTTCAGGGCGCCGGTGATCCCCTCAGCTCGGCCGACGTCACACCCGATAACGTCGGCGACGCCGCTGTCGATGAACTCGCGATAGCCTCGGGCGTCCCATTCCCGTTCGCCAGTTGCGATGAGGCATTTGGCGTGCTGTCGCAGCCGTTTGAATGCCTCAGTCTCGTTGGGTTCGAGTGGTTCCTCCATCCAGGTCAAGCCGCACTCTTCAAACGCGTTCGTCCGACGAATCGCGTCGCTAACTGTCCAGCGGAGCGACTGGCCCCGATCCATCATGAGCATCGCGTTGGGGCCGATCGCATCGCGGACCAACCGGACGAACTGGACGTCGCGATCGAACTCATAGCCGATACGCGTACCGCCAGATTTTCCCATTCCGATCTTCACCCCGAGATAACCTTCGTCGCGGACATATCGACCGTGTCGCTCTGCCTCCTCCTCGAGCGACGACCGCCAGACGTGGGTGGACGCAATCACGGCAAGACGGCGGTTGTAGGCACCTCCGAGGAGCTCGATGAGGGGAATTCCTAGCAACTTGCCCTTGAGGTCCCAGAGGGCGATGTCGATTGCCGATAGCGCGAGCGAGGCCACGCCGCCATGCCAGCCGTACCACCAACTTGCCCCTTTGATGGCCCGCCAGATGGCCACGTTCTCTAGAGCATTGCGTCCGACAACTTGGCGTCCCATACCGTCTATGAGCGCGGCGGTTGCCTTAGTGGACTCCGCGAACTGGCTGATAGCCTCGCCCCACCCAATCGTGCCGTCTTCGGTTTCGATCTTGCAGAACGTCAAGTAACGAATATTGTCGTTATCGTTGGGCTCCGGGTAGCGCACCGCGAACGGAGTGACGGTCTTGATTTTCATCGTGCGGTCCTTGGTGTCCAGTCGTTGGTACTGCTGAAAGGTCGAGAAGGGTCGAGGCTGCATGTCCGATTGGCTGGAGTCGGTCGATGACCTTGCTGGACAGCCGGCAGAGTGGCCTACCTCGGATCCTTGCCCAAGGGCGCTTCGTCGTTGTCTGAGCATTCCTATTGCCGGTGCAGCGAACGATCTGACTGCGACGGGCGCCCAGATGCTCGGCCACCCTGGCCCAACGGCCCGCCTGCGAAACTACAGCGCCAGTAGGACGGATGCCACGTGCGAATCGAGGTTGTGGGCGAGGTCGTGCTGAGGCGCGGATGGATTGGTACTCGCGGGCGCGACCCGTCACGCTAACTCACCCAAAATCGATCCGCCGTCGTAGGGAGTCACGTTCCACTCTCAGTGTGATCGCCGGAATCGATTGCCGCGGCCAACATACCGTGGGAGACGTCGAGCAGTCAACCATGAGCCAACAAGCCGAGCCCACATCGGTCGACTCGGCGACCGTACGTTTGCTTTTTCCTCAAGAGCGTTAGATGCGATGATCGACACGCGAGGGCACCTCGAGAAGGTCCGTCACTGGTTCGACGATTCGCCGAGCACCAACTGTGCAGCCGCTCAAACACGAGCTCTCCGTTGGCCACCGCGGGCGAGAAGTAGTTCTCCCTGGCCGTTCGTCGACCAAGCGAAGGAACGACCTTGCAGCTAGCGCTCAGTTCGGACCGCTAGCGATCCCCTTCCTGCGTACTCGACACGCTCGCCCAGCTCGGACTCAATACGCGGCAACCGGTTCCATTTCGCCATACGTTCCGAGCGCGTTGTGGAGCCGACTTTGATCTGGCCGGTACGCCAGCCCACAGCTAGGTCCGCGAGCCAGGGGTCTTCTGTCTCGCCGGATCGAGCGGAGACCACCGTCGAGTAGCCCGCTTCCTTCGCCCGTTTGACGACGGCCGCAGCACTACTCAGCATCCCAGTCTGATTCGGTTTAACGAGCACGGCATTACCGACACCTTCGGCGATGCCCCGATCTAGTCCCTCAAGATTTGTGGCAAAGAGTGTCGCTCGCCAGCGACATGGGACCACCCTGCGCTGAACTTCGCCAGCGACATGGGACCACCTCGTCGCCAGTCATGGGACCACCCGGTATCCACCAGCAGCGGTGCTGCTGCCGG
>JAODBN010000334.1 GCA_025463965.1 Acidimicrobiaceae bacterium | reverse complement strand
CACTGACGTCGCCTTCCGCTGATCGGCCACCGGATTGGGCCCGTCGGACCCCAAGCGTCCCACGTCACGTGGGCAGGTGAAGCGCACCCGCCGCCGCCAGGCCCCGGGCGAACCTCCGCAAGCTCAGCTCGTCTCGCTCTTCGTCCCCCAGCGGCGCGGGAGTTGCGCCGTTCGAGTGGTAGGTGCTTGCTCTGGCGACGCCGTTCTCAGATGACGGTGCCCGGTGCACCCTCAGCATCGACGAACGCCAGGCCTGCCGCCGCCCAGGCCTGCATCCCTCCGGCGAGGTTCCATGCGTCGTAGCCCACCCGAACGAGCGCATCGGCAGCCTGGGCCGACCGGCCCCCCGACCTGCAGACGCAGACGACCGGCTTGTCGATGGACAGCTGGTCGAGTGCCTCGGCCAAGGCGCCGAGCGGCACGTGGAGCGCCGCCTCGGCATGGCCCGCCTGCCACTCGTCGAGCTCCCGGACGTCGAGCAGCTGCGCACCTTCGGCGACCAGTTCGACCGCTTCGAGAGGTCCAAGATTGGGGGCGCCGGAGGTCGGCGTTTCGTCGAAGCGCGTCATTGCTACCTCCCTGGCGTGGTTGTGAGCTGGAGACTACCGGCAGGGACGATGCCCAGCTGACGAAGAGCGTCCCGCGATCGCGTACGATGTCTGCGCTCAGGGCGTGGGGCGCAGGTGGGGCAGAATCTGCCAGCGCTGTCCACACGTCCCGGCCCGGGTAGCTCAGTGGTAGAGCAGCGCACTCGTAATGCGCAGGTCAGGGGTTCGAATCCCCTCTCGGGCTCCGATAGTGGTCCAGCTCTCGTAGCCTAAATGTCAATCACTGGCTGTATCGAGTCGGCTCAACTGCAACGGTTGTGGCGCGATACAGGCCTTGGATACCGTGCGCGATACAGGCGCTCGCTTGGCGCTGTCCCCTGGACGAGGAGTTTGGATGACCGACGACCTTGAAGCCCTGCGGCGCTTCGAGTCGCACGTCGACCGGAGCGGTGAGCACCACGTTTGGCTCGGAAGCCGAAACCCGCAGCGCGGCACGGGAAAGGTAGAGGTCAACGGCAAGCAGATGACGGCCCACCGGCGAGCCTGGGAGCTGGCCAACGGCCCGATTCCTGCGCACGCGGTCATCCTGCCGTGTGCAGACGAGCTGATGTGCGTCCGGCTCGACCATCTCCGGTTATTTCAAGGGTCGTCTGGTCGGTCGGCTCAGAGCAGGCGTCGGGCCGGCACGAGCGCCCGCGTCCAGATCCAGGTCAACGGCGTCCGTGTGCATCGGCGCGTGCGTGGGGACAGGAAAGACGTCGAGTCGACCCGGGCCCTGCTTCGCGAGCAGCTCCAGCAGGCGGGGCCTCAGGATCGTGACACTACCCGCTGGACCGTCGAGGACCTGATCCATCACTACCTAGAGCATGCGGAAGAGCAGGGCAAGGCGCTGCGGACCCGCCGGCGGTATGCCGACGTCGCCAAGAACTGGGTCGCTCCCGTCATCGGCTGCAAGCTGGCTCGCCGGGTGACGCCCGAGGAAATCGATCGTTGCTTCGCTCGGATGCGGAAGGCAGGCCAGAGCGCTGGTTCGATGAACTACGCCAAGGCACTCCTGTCCGGGGCTTTCAAGTGGGCCCGGCGGACGGGCAAAGTCCTCCACGATCCAATGCTCGGCTTCCAATTGCCGAGGAGCACCTACGTGCCTCGGGAAAGGCTTCCTCCCGAGGCCGCCGACATCTCCCTCATTCTGCACTCTGCGCTAGAGCACACACCCGATATCGCGCCCATCCTGACGCTCGCCGCGACCACCTGCGCCCGTCTCGGTGAGCTTGTCGCTCCGCGGCGATCCGACATTCACTGGGAGCGCCAGACGATGTGGGTGAATGCGGCCGCTGACGTCGACGGCACGCTCAAGGACCCTAAGCGAGCTCAGCATCGACGGGAGGTTCCCCTCGACGACGGCACCCTCGCCGTCCTCCGGAGACAGCTTGAGCAGATGGAGGAGCGCGCCGCGATATTCGAGGTGCCACTTGCGGCTGACCCGTTCATCTTTAGCCTCGAGCCCGACTGCTCGAAGCCGATTAATCCCGATCGGGTCACCAAGCGACTCCAGGTCCTGAAAGGGCACCTCGGCGTCGAGGACAAACGACCAGAGACCATTGTCCTAGAGGACCAGGCTCTGCTCCTTCGTCGCTCCGGTGCAGTCGATCGGACCGGTCGGCCCGGGCCTCCGCCTCGCGAGGGCGCTGCGATGTCCTACGGCGACATCGCCAAATCACTTGGCCGGACCGAGATGTGGGCAAAGCGAGCATGTGCTGCGGCGATCCGACGTGAATACGCCGCCGGCCGTGAGTCGTTGAACTTCAATCTCTCCTTCAACGGGTTCCGGTAGTTCACCTCCAGCGAACTCCTCGACGCCGGATTCAACATCAGCGTCGTCGCGCAACGCCAGGGGCACGGTCCAGAGGTTCTGGCCAAGCACTACAGCAAGGCTCGCATGTCGGCGCGGCGGAAGGCCGCCGATCATCTCGGCCGGGTCGTGCATGGCGAAGGGAGCGGCGCGGCAACGCCTGAGCCGGAACTCGCTAGCGACCAGAAGCCAGCTGCCGTTGCAGCGAAGTAGGCCCGTCGCGTCTTGTCGGAAGGAAAGGACTCCACGCCTCCAGGTCCTTTGCGTGGGTGGAGGTGACATTGCGAGCGACCTGCCGTTCACACCTCCGGTCCGGCGAACGCTGTGCTCACGACGCTCCCCGACATGCATGGTCAATCGGTGGATCGATGTTCAGTCTCGTAGTTTGCGGCTAGCTCATTGGGTACTTCCTCAGTCATACAGGAAATTAGTGAGTTTTCTTGCGGTCCCTGCATCCTGCGTCAACGAAGACGCCCGGCGTCAAATACTGGGGTCCGCACCCTCTTCTCGGCGAGCGCGGACATATCTCGAGTGGAACTTCCAGGACATTACGAACATGATGACCACGAGAAGTGCACTGCATATTGCTCCCGCCACTCCAACCCAATGCAACGCGCGAATGTCTGACAAGCCAAGAAAGCCAAGTCCGATGAACATCCCCACGAATGCTCGCCACCCCCACCGGGTCCATAGGATGCTCAATTGCTTTGAT
>JAODBN010000317.1 GCA_025463965.1 Acidimicrobiaceae bacterium | reverse complement strand
CCGAGAGCTGCGATCGATCCTCGACGTGCTGCGCCAGGTCGACGAGGACGAGCCAGCGGTCCCGCTGCCCGACGGCGATGCCTTTCAGGCCCTGGCGGACGCCACGAGCGCCGCCGGCGTCGCCACCCGGTTGCGCTGGGAGGCGAATCTCGTCGGCGCGTCGCCCGGGGCGGCGCTCGGCGCCTACCGGATCGTGCAGGAGTCGCTCACGAACGTCATCCGCCACGCCCGCGATTCGACCGCCGAGGTCACCATCTCGGCTCGCGGCGAGATGCTCGTCGTCGATGTGGTCAACGACGGCCCAAGCGGCCAGGACCGGTTCGTGGACGGCGCCGGCAGCGGACTCCTGGGAATGAAGGAGCGAGCCCGCATCCTCGGGGGCGTCCTGCGGGCGGGCCCGCGTGAGCAAGGGGGCTTCGGCGTGCACGCGGAGCTGCCTTTGACCCTGGCCGTGTCCGACCCCGACTCGTCCGGTCCCACGGAGCTTCTCGCCACATGACCCGGGTGATCCTCGCCGACGATCAGGCGCTCGTGCGCGCCGGGTTCCGGGTGCTTCTCGAGTCGGCTGCCGACATCGAGGTGGTGGGGGAGGCCGGCGATGGACAGGCGGTGATCGACCTAGCCCATGACACGGCCGCCGATGTCGTTCTCATGGACCTTCGCATGCCCGGGGTCGACGGACTCGAGGCGACCCGCCGCATCGCCGCCGACCCGGCACTTGGAGAGCTTCGGGTCCTTGTCCTCACCACGTTCGAGGCCGACGAGTACGTCTTCGAAGCCCTCCGTGCGGGGGCGAGCGGGTTCCTGGTGAAGGACACCGAGCCGGAGGACCTGATCAACGCGGTCCGCGTGGTCGCTCGGGGGGAAGCACTCCTGTCGCCCAGCGTGACCCGCCGGCTGATCGCCAACATCGCCGGTCGCGGTAGGGCCAGACCCATCGACTCTGTCACCCTCTCGGTGTTGACGGAGCGAGAGCGCGAGGTCCTCACCCTTGTGGCGGGCGGCAGGACCAACGACGAGATCGCCGCAACCCTCTACATGAGCCCATTGACTGCCAAGACCCACGTCAATCGAGCCATGGTGAAGCTCCATGTCCGCGATCGGGCGCAGCTGGTCGTCATCGCCTATGAGACCGGCTTGGTGACGCCAGGTCTCGGCTGAGGCGGTCGGCCGAACCCCAGTGCGACTGCTCGACCAGTCGAGGCCCCCCGGACAAGGGACCGAAAAGTTTGTGCGGGCGAGAGTGTCCTGTTCCATGACTAAGAGGACCCGCGGACAGGTGGCTCGGGTGGTCGATCTGGCGGCACCGGTGCTTTGAATCCCTGTAGGCGTCGGTATCAGACCTCACCGTCCTGTGTAACCGAACTGACTCTTGTATGGCTACAGAACCAGCCTGTAGAAGGGCTGAGTGGTCTTCCTGATCGGGAAAAGCGAGAAGAATCAAGGAGAAAATGATGACAAGAATGCGTATTGGCAGGTTCGCTATTGCTGTCGCCGCTGTTCCGTTGGGGATTGGCTTGTCGGTGCTTGCCGGTGCTGTTCCAGCATCCGCCCAGCTTTCTCCTCAAGCCAACTGCACGGCGGTTGAAGCCGTCGCCAATCACGACATTGCGTTTTTCGCGACGATGCCTCACTCGGGTGCGCCCGACTTCGTCGCTCTTGCGTCATCGACGGACTGCGGCGGTCGGTAGGAGATGTAGTTAGCCGTAGAGATGAATCGGGGGCCTTCGGGCCCCCCAATTCGCGTCCGGGCTGCATCTGGCTACGCGCGTGCGTGAGTGTCTTCGGGTCACGTCCAAGGTCGGTGCTGATCACGGCGTTCGGCACACTCCACGGGCTCCGGCGCGCCCGAGCGTCTCTCCGCCTATCCGCCTATCCGCGCACACTCTTAGTGGCCACCATGCCCCAGGACATCGTGGACACCTGTTCAGGTGGTGTCCGACCTCGTGCCCGCTAGGCCGTTGATTCTGTCCTCATCCAGGGCCGGTCCGTGCGAGCGGTGGCCCTCAGCGCTCGACATGTCGAAGTCATGGGTGGCCAAGCAGGTGGCCCTGTTCCGAGTCGGCGGCTACGACGCGTCGGGCCCCACGACAGGCTCGACAAGACCGGGGTCTTCGCCTTGCGCCACGGGATGAAGCTCCCCCCGGAGACCTCGGTCGGGCCCATTGCGGACGGCGGGTCATCGTCCTCCTCGCCGATCTCGACATTCGGGTGCTGAGCGAAGAGGGAGAGCTCCTCCGACACCTCACGCTCGAACCACACGGGACTACCTCCCTTAGGCCCGAAGACCTAAGGGAGGTGGTGTCCGCGGCTTCGTCTGTCCGCGATGTCCTGGGACAGCACAGTGTGCGGGCGAGAGGACTCGAACCTCCACCCCCGAAGGGACCGGGACCTAAACCCGGCGCGTCTGCCAGTTCCGCCACGCCCGCGCGGCGGTCAGAAGCCTACCGAGCAGGTAGACCGGAAGCCGGGAGCCGCGCGACGGGGCTTTGACCAGGAAGAGCGGGCCGCCGGGGAGGGCTCTCCGGGCGGATAGCCTGAGGCCATGAACGGACAGATCGCCCTTCCCGATCCCGCGCTGGTCCAGAGCTTGGCCGCGCCTGGGGACGCCGGTGCCGAGCTCTTCCAGCGGCTGCTGCGCGAGCGCATCGTCTTCCTCGGCACCCAGGTCGACCAGAACTCGGCCAACAGCATCTGCGCCCAGCTGCTTCTGCTCGAGGCAGAGGACCGTGAGCGCGACATCGCCCTCTACATCAACTCGCCTGGTGGCTCGGTCACTGACGGCCTCGCTATCTACGACACGATGCAGTACGTCCGTTGCGACGTCTCCACCATCTGTCTCGGGCTCGCTGCCTCGATGGGGCAGTTCCTGCTCTGTGCCGGGGCACCCGGCAAGCGCTACGCCCTTCCGCACTCGCGGATCTTGATGCACCAGCCTTCCGGCCAGATGCAGGGACAGGCCGCGGACATCGCCATCCAGGCTGAGCAGATCGTCTACCTCAAGCGGATGATGGCCGAGCGGATCGCCGAGCACACCGGCCAGCCGGTGGAGCGCATCGAGGCGGACTCCGACCGTGACCGCTGGTTCACCGCCGAGGAGGCCAGGGACTACGGCTTCATCGACGCGGTGATCGAGAACGCCCGTCAGGCGCCGAACCTGCCCTAGCGGCTGGTAGGTCTGGCCGAGCTGCGGATCGCCGCGGCTCGGCTTTTTGCCTTCGCCCGGGCCCCGATCGCCCGCTCGGCCCTCAGCACCGCGGCGCGGCGGAGAAGCGGGAGCGTGGAGGAGGCGAAGCCGAACTGTCCCGCTCCGCCCCGCCATGCTGGCCAAGGCGGGACTGAGCCGGGCGTCGCAGGGAGCGGGTAGTCGTAGAGATAACCCGTGGCGGTGACCTCCTTGGGGCCGCCGCACGCCTCGAACAGGTGCCAGCCCGAGCCCGCGCCGCTGCCGGGCACGTTTTCCACCGCGACCGAGTTCAGCACCGAGCAGCTGTTGATGGGGCTCGATTGGGAGCCGCCGAACATGAAGGCGCCGTTCGAGCCGTCGAGCGCGTAGAGCCCACCGGACGAGCCGACTACGACGTCGTTGCCACCGGATCCGGTGAGGTCGGCAAGCACCGGCGAGGCGAAGTCGTTCGGCTGGGCGAGCGTCTGGGACCAGACCTGTTGGCCGTAGCCGTTCCACGCGTAGACCATCGAAGAGCCCCCATTGGCGGTGCAGGTCGTGCACCAGGAGGTGTCGACGATGTCGGGGGTGTTGCTCCCCGCCAGAGTGCCGATCGCCGGGGAGCCGAAGGCCGGCCCTGCGGTGGCCACCGGCCAACCCGGCACGGCTGATCCGTTGTCGCCGTAGAAGGCGAACATCTGGAACGAGGCGGATTTGTAGGGGGGCGTTTCCCCGAAGCCCGTGCCCACCACGACGGCTGGGCGTCCGGTGGTGTTGATGACCCCGATCGCGGGGCTCGACCAGATGGTCTGGTTCTCGCAGTGCTGCCACACAATCTGGGGGGCACCCTGGCGGTAGGTGTAGTCGGTGAGGAAGCCGCCGTAGCAACCGGCGCGTCCCGAGGCGTCGCCGCCCACGATGATGTCCTCGGTCCGAGACGACCCGCGCAGGTGGTAGAGCGCTGGTGAGGACCAGATGGTGTCCTGGGTGTCGAGCGGGAAGCCCTTCACGAGGCGTCCCTGCGGGGTGAGCGCGTACAGCCGGTGGTCCCAGGAGCCGAAGACGATGTCCTGCTCGCCGTTGCCGGTGACGTCACCGATCGCAGGGGTCGAGAACACCGCCTCGCGGTAGCCGTCCGGGGTCGTGGCGTTGTTCCACTCGCCGAAGACGTCCTGGGTCTGAAAGCGGAACCGCACAGTGCCGTTGGCGTTGAATGCCACGAGGCCCCCCTGCTGGTGGGCCACGTAGGTCGAGCCCGCGCCGACGATGATTGTCGGAGGGGCGCTCGGCCCGTCGAGATAGGCAATGGTCGGGCTCGACTCGACCGCGGTCGGCACACCGTCTTGGGGCTCCACGGGTTGCGGCCAGCCGGGCAGCTCGGCTCCGGTCTGGGCGTTCATGACGTAGAGATATCCGCTCTCGGTCCCAAAGGCGATGACGCTCTGACCACCGATGGTCCCCGTCGTCGGCGAGCTCAGCGCCACCGACCCCACGGTGTCGACCCACGCTGGGGCGGGGAACGGGGTGACCCCGTCTTTCGGGGCGACGTGGCTCGAGGCACCGACCGAACCAGGCCCAGCTACCACCGCGAGCCCGGTCGCGCTGGCGAGGGCCGTGAGCGCGGCGAGCACCCGCCGGCCAGGCCGCCGGCGACCTAGCACTCGCCCGCTCGGCGCGCGCTGCTCACTACGCCGCGCCAGGGTGAGCATCGGCCCATCCTTGTCGAGGCGCGGCCCGTCGCGCTCGTTCAGAGCGATTAGGACTCGATGAACTTCTCGACTCCGCACCGCGACCGCCCCCCGCAGGAGCCGTCGCGCCAAATACTTCTGGCGCCGGGTGCAATGACCGGCTCGGGGCCGCCAACGACATGCGGCGACGGCTTCGCTACTGAGTGGCGGGGATGCTCGAGGTGGTGCCGGTGACGAGCGAGCTCGCTGGCGCCGCGCCGGACAGCACCGGTGACTGGAGCGACTGGCTTGGCGTGAGGGCTACCCCGTCGTGCTGCGCGTTCGCGTGGAACATCGGCCACGCCGGCGTGATGGTCGGGTCGTTCTTCAGTCGATAGGAGACCAGCGAGCCATGCAACGAGAACACGGGAGGGCCTCCGCACGCCTCGAAGACGTGCCAGCCGGACTTCGGGCCCGTCCCGGCCACGTAGGCGACCGCCGGGGTGTTGAAGATCCTGCATCCCGGGTTGATGGTTGCGTACTGGTTCGTCAGGCTGGTCCCGTACATCGGGGCCCCGGTCTTGCCGGCGAGCGGGAAGAGGCCGTTGTTCGGCGACCCGACGAGTACGTCGTTGCTCGCCGCGTTGGTCAGTGGCACGAGGATCGGGGAGCCAAAGGACTCCGGGCCCGGCAGCATGTCCGACCAGAGCTGGCGACCGTGTGCGCTCCACGCGTCGACCCGAGAGTGGCCGGGACAGGCCGCAGGGGTGCCCCCGGTACAGGACCAGGTGGTGTCGACCACTCCCCGAATGCCCGGCGCGAGGTCGCCGATTGCGGGCGAGCCGAGTACTGGCCCTCTGGTCTTGACCGGCCAGCCGGGAAGCGGCGCCCCGGTCAGCGCGTCGAAGCCGAGCAGCTCGTTGGTCTCGGCGGGGAATGGCTGGTAGTAGAAGCTCGTGCCAACGATCACTACCGGCGTGGAAGCCGAGGTGAGGATCCCGACGGCTGGACTGGACCAGACCGATTGGGGCTCGCAGTCGCGCCAGCGGGGGACCACCGTCTGGTGCTGGTAGGTGTAGGCGCCGACAAAGCCGCCCCAGCAGTGCAAGAGCTTGGCGCCCACGTGGTAGGGAAGTCCCGAGGCGTCGCTGCCGAGGAAGATCGTGTCCCCCTTGGTGCCCGGCAGGCGATACAGCGCCGGAGAGGACCAGATGGTGTCACCGTTGTTGAAGGGAAAGCCCGGGAGCACCTTGCCGGACGGCGTGAGGGCGTAGACGTTGTGGTCCCAGGACCCGAACACGATGTCCTGGGTGGCTGAGCCGTCGAGACTTCCGACGGCGGGGCTGCTGATCACGCCGACAGCGGTCCCATGGCCGGCGTTTCCGACGTGGTAGACGAAACGGGCATGCCCCTTGAAGGTGAACGCCTCCACCTCACCGACCGTTCCTTTCACCCAGGTTGAACCGGTGCCGACGATGATCGAGGGGGGCCGGCGGGGGCCGTCCAGATAGGCGATCGTCGGGCTCGACTCGATGGGGGCGGTTCCTCCGTGCGGCACGGCAACGTGCTCGGGCCAGCCTGGCATTGGAGCCCCGGTCGCGGCGTTCACGAGGGACACCACGCCGGACTCGTCGCCAACGGCAACCACGGTGGTGCCGGCGACGGTTGCAACGGTGGGAGAGCTCTGGGTGACCGAACCGGGAAGCGAGGTCTGCCACGACGCCAACGGCCAGGTCACCGACGGCGCGATGTTGTGCGCACGCACGCTCGTGCCATGAGCGCGGGAGGTCGCTCCAGCGGGCGCTGCCGGCCCTGCCAGCGCCGAAGCGGCGAGAACGCTGCCAGCCACGAGACAGGCCAGCTGTGCCGGCAAGAGTCGCCGGTTCCTCGGGCGTGTTTGAGCTATCGGCAAAATCGACATTCCAGGGCCCTTCGTGTGTGCACGGGTCGCTGCGGACGGCTCAAGGCTCTCGGTAGCACCGGTCGGGATAGCCCGATCAGGCCTCACGGTCCCTAACGGCATACATCTTGTCGCACTTTTAACACTGGTCGCCACTAGAAAAGGATTTTTCTTGCCACATTTCGTGAATTTCGAAACCTGTGCCCGCGCCGTGAGGATTCGTGCGCACGACGAGAAACCCGCATGGCCATTTGTCGGGGAGGCGAAGGCGATGTGTCGAGAAGATGACGTGACCGGCATCGGACCGGCTAGCGAGGCGCTCGAGGAGCCGGCCTGGCGTACCATCTAGGCGACGGCGAAGGGAGCAAGGCCAGGTGGCAGCGGGTAGCAATGGGCGTAGGCGAATCGCCTTCGTGGCTCCGCGCCACGGGCGCGGCGTCGTTGGCGGCTCCGAGGCCGTAATGGCCGAGGCGGCCCGTGGGCTTGCGCTGCGTGGGCACGACGTCGAGGTGCTGACGACCTGTGCCACCGACCACTATTTCTGGACCAACGAGCTGCCCCCTGGCGAGAGCGAGGAAGACGGGGTCACGATCCGGCGATTCCGGACCGTCCGCAGGGGCTCCCGGCTCGCCGGCAACCAGCTCGAGCACCGCGTCCAACGAGGCGAGAAGCTGTCGGTCTCCGAGGAGGTGGCTTGGGTCAACGCTCGGTTCCGAGTGCCGGACCTCTACCTTCATCTTCTTGCGCACGCTCGCCAGTATGACGCCATCATCTGCTCGCCCTACCTGTTCTGGTCGACCATTTACGGGGCTCAGGTCGCGCCGGAGCGGACGATCGTGATGCCCTGTCTGCACGACGAGCCCTACGCGTGGCTGTCGATCGTGCGTTCCACCCTCTCGGCCGTCGCGGGAGCCTGGTTCCTTTCCGAGCCCGAGCACCAGCTCGGTCATCGCGTCGCCCCCCAGCTGGCGCCCCGCCACAGCGTGGTCGGCGCGGCCGTCGACGTCCCTAGCCACTACGACCCGGCGGGATTTCGGGCCCGGCACAACCTGGACCGCCCGTTCGTCCTCTATGCGGGGCGACGTGAGGAGGGAAAGGGCTGGAACCGGCTACTCAGCGGCTTCGCGGGGGCGCTTGCGCACCACCGGCTGCCCTTCGACCTCGTCACGATCGGCGTGGGTGATCCCGCGGTCCCCGCCGAGCTCGCGGATCGCGTGGTCGACCTCGGCTACCTCGAGTCAGAGGAGATGCCGGACGCGTTCGCCGCGGCGGAAGCACTGCTTCAGCCGAGCGCCAACGAGAGCTTCTCGCGCACCTTGATGGAAGCGTGGCTGGCCGGAACCCCGGTGATCGCCAGCGCCGCGGGAGAGGTCGTCACCTGGCACTGCGAGCGCTCGGGAGGCGGCCTCACCTACGGCGACGACCTCGAGCTCGGCGAGTGCCTGGCCTTTGTGGCCGAGGCGCCGAAGACCGCAGCGGTGCTCGCCGAGCGGGGCCGTGAGTACGTGCTCGCCAACTACACCTGGGACCACGTGCTCGACGCCATGGAGCGCTCGCTCGTGCCCTTCGACCTGGCGAGCCGGTCATGAGGGTGCTCGTGGTCGGCACCGTCCCACCGCCCGGAGGCGAGGCGGCCAGGGCGCTGGCGCTCGCCGCAGCGGACCTGGCCGCCGAGGGGAACGAGATCGAGGTGCTGTCGCCGGAGTTCTCCTCCGCGGCGCATCGTCAGGCCCGCCTCGACGGGTTCCGCCTCCCGTTCCAGTTGGCGGCCGCAGCGCGGGACTTCGACGCGCTCGTGCTCCGAATCCAACCCGGGCTGCCGTTCCGTCCGGACGCTCGCCGTCTCACACGCGCAGCGATCCTGGCGCTGATCGGCCTGGCGCTTCGCGGTTACTCGCAGGTCACGATCTATCTCGACACTCCGGTGCCCATCCCCTGGGGGCTCGGCGGCCGACCCACCAAGGGCCTGTGGTCGCGTGCCACCACCGTGGTCGTGGAGAACGCGGAGGACCGCAAGAACCTGCTCGCGGTGCCCGGCATGGACCCAGACCGGGTCCTCATCGCCCCCCGGCAGGTGCCCGCACGCTCGGTGATCTCTACGGGCTGGTCGCTCGAGCACGAGGAGGAGCCGTGGGCCGAGGTGCTCGCGCTCGTGCGCTCCCGGGCCGCGACCACGCGCAAGATGATGGGCGCCGGTGGAGAACGGGCCGAGCCCACGTCGCCCTTCGATGCGCCGGCACCTCCCGGGATGCCGGTGCACGCGGCTGGCCTCGTCGTGCTGCGAAAGGTCCTACGCCGGCTCCGACAGCGCTGAGTCGCCGGGCCCTGAGTCGCCGGGCCCGGAGTCGTCGAGCCCGGAGTCGTCGAGCCCCGAGTCGTCGAGCCCCGAGTCGTCGAGCCCTGGCTCGTCGAGCCCTGAGTCGTCGAGCCCTGAGTCGTCTGGAGATGGTCCTGCGAGCTCCAGCTCCGCGAGCAGGGCGCGAGCGGTCGCCGCGAAGCTGCGGCCCGCTGCGGCCCGCAGTGCCGCCTCGGAGAGGGAGCTGCGCCGTGCGCCGTCCGAGAGCAGGCGGTCCAGGGTCGCGGTGAGCTCGTCGGTTCCGACGGGCGCCTCCAGCGCCACGACCGCGTCCGGTGGCAGCTCTTTCGCCCAGCCGGACCGGGTGACCACGGTCGGGACCCCGCAGGCCAGGCACTCGCCGGTCGCCGCTGAGGCCTCGCCGTTGAAGCCGTCGCGCAGCTGGACGGCGACGGTGGTGCGGCGAAGTGCCGAGAGGTAGCTCTCCGGGCCGACGGGGCCGGCGAGGACGAGGACCTCTGGGCGGCCGAGGCTTCCGGCGAGGTCGCGCAGGCGATCGGCGAGCTGCGAAGAGACCGGGCCGACGAAGGCGCAGCGCAGCCCGGGGTGGCGCGGGAGCAGGCGGGCGGTCGCGGCAAGCAGCACCTCGGGCTGCTTGACGGGGTCCACGATCCCGAAGTGCGCAATGAGGGGGGCGGCTCCGGTGCCCACGCCGGCGGGCAACGGGTCGCCCTCGCCGGGCTGGTCGAGGTAGGCGGAGCGGTCGAGTCCCGGCGCCTCGACGGCGAAGGGGAGCAGCCGCACCTTCTGCGCGCCCGTCGGGCCGGCGTCGAGGCGGGCGAGCGCCGCGGCGGCCTTGGAGGAGACGAGGAACGCCTGCGAGGCGCCGATCGCCTCACTGGCCATCAACAGTCCGTAGCGCTCGAGATCGGCGGGCGACAGCTCGTCGGTGGCCCCGAGCTCCTCGGGGAGGCTTCCCCCCGGGTAGAGACGCTGGATGGCCCGGCCGAGGCCTCCGCGCAGGCCGCGCGGGTCGCCGTGCTCGTGGCGGTAGCAGTTGGAGAGCCGGACGTCGTGGGCGATCACCACGCCTGGGCGCTCACGCAGCGCAGCGAGAGCCCCGAGGTGATGGTGGCTGTTGCCGAGGGAGTAACAGACCCGGTCGTAGCGCCCGAGAAGCCGCTCGGCTGCAAGGAACGAGGCCGCCCCCCGCCCGGTCGCCCCGTTGGGGACCACCTGGGCGGGGGTCGGCCCGTCCAGGTA